>NZ_DAOLGP010000019.1:0-67874 GCF_035329545.1 Candidatus Neomicrothrix sp. | reverse complement strand
CCAACGGCTCTGCGACCAACGGCTCTGCGACCAACGGCTCTGCGACCAACGGCTCTGCGACCAACGGCTCGACCGAGACGTTCACCTACACGTGCAACTTCCTGTTCATGTGCTCGGGTTACTACAGCTACCGGAAGGGCCATACCCCCGACTTCCCCGGCCGGGATCGCTATCAGGGCCGCGTCGTCCACCCCCAGTACTGGCCTGATGACCTCGACTACGAGGGCAAACGGGTGGTGATCATCGGCTCGGGCGCAACAGCGGTCACGCTGGTGCCGTCGATGGCCGCCAGCGCCGAGCAGGTCACGATGCTGCAGCGTTCGCCCACCTATCTGATCAGCCGTCCGGCCAAGGATGCTCTGGCCAACACGATGCGGAAGTACCTGCCCGAGCGGATGGCCTACGACCTGACCCGTCGGAAGAACACTCGCCTGCAGGAGTGGCTCTACCACAAGACCCGAACCGCCCCGACGCAGGTGAAGGCCCGGTTGCTCAAGATGGTGCAACACGAGCTGGGCAAGGACTACGACGTCGAGACCCACTTCACGCCCACCTACGACCCGTGGGATCAGCGGCTGTGCCTGGTGCCCGACGGCGACTTTTTCAAGGCGATCCGTTCGGGTGCCGCCGACGTGGTGACCGATCACATCGACACGTTTACCGAGACCGGCATTCTGCTCGTCTCCGGCCGGGAGCTTCCGGCCGACGTGATCGTCACCGCCACCGGACTGGAGCTGGTGACGTTGGGCGAGGTCGACTTTGTCGTCGACGGCAAACCGGTCGACTTCGCCGACACCTGGACCTACAAGGGGCTTGCCTACTCCGACGTGCCCAACCTGGTGTCGTCGTTCGGCTACGTCAACGCCTCCTGGACGCTGCGGGCCGACCTGACGTGTGAGTACGTGGCCCGGTTGCTCAACCACCTGCGCGATTCCGGCACCGACATCGCCACGCCCCGCCTGCGCCCCAGCGATGCCGACATGCCGGCTCGCCCGTGGATCGACGACTTCTCGGCCGGCTACATCCAGCGGATGCTGCCGTTTCTGCCTAAGCAGGGCGATCGCAAACCGTGGGTCAACACCCAGCGCTACTCCGAGGACAAGGTGCTGATCCGTGAGGCGCCGATCGACGACGGCGTGATGACCTTCACGTCGGCGGCTGTCCCATCCGGCGCCCGCGCCTCGGCGCCGGTTGCGTAACGAGGCGGTCGCTCGTCGGGGTCGGCGCTTCGACCGGGCGAAGTGGCTCCACCTTGGAGGCTGACGAGCTGGCTCACCGGTCGACGGGATGAGCCCGGGCTCAGGCGTGAGCGGACGTCACCGCTTGGCCGACCGGCGTCGTGCCGGCGGTCAGCTGAACGGTGGAACCGAGGGGGGCTCCCTCGAGCAGCAGCGCTTGAAGCACGGCGGCCACATCGGATCGGGCGATCGCACCGCCGTCGGCGTCGGGCGTCAGCGTGACCGTGCCCACCGGGTCGTCGTCGGTCAGCGACGTTGGGCGGACGATGCTGTAGCCCAGGCCGCTGGACCGGAGGGCGTCGTCGGCCTGGCCCTTGGCCCGCAGGTAGGCATCGAACACCTCGTCCCCCTCGTGGTCCGCGTTTGCTCCCATCGAGCTGACCATGAGGTAGTGGGCGACGTCATGTCGCTTGGCGGCTTCGATGAGGGCGACGGCACCAAGGTGATCGACGCTCTCCTTGCGGGCGGCACCGCTGCCCGGGCCCGAGCCGGCTGCGAACACGACGGCGTCGACGTCGCCGACGGCGTCGGCCAGCTGGTCGGCGTTCGTGTCCTCAAGGTCGACCAGCACCGGATGGCCGCCCACCGCCTCGATGTCGACGAACTGATCCTGCTTGCGCACCAGTGACCGGACATGATGGCCCTCGGCGGCCAAAAGGCGGGTGAGATGGCGTGCGATCGTTCCGTGTCCACCGGCGATGGTGATCTTCATGTGAGCTCCAAGATGGTCCTGTGTGCGACACGCGGGCCGCCCAAGGAGTATGCCCGTTCCCGAGACGGTGAAACGTTGGCCGACCTCGCGGCGGCCACCCCGGCGCAGCAACCGCCGCGTCGGGGTGGACCCGTAGGGTCAGGACATGGGCGTATCGCTGACCGACGATGTTGTAGCGATCGGGCGCCTCAACGCTGCGTATGCCGACGTCATCACCCGCCGGGCGTTCGTCGAGTTGGGCGACCTGATGCTGCCCGGATGCAGCGTGCACCTGGACCTGGTGTCCGCTCCTGCCCGCACGCTTGCCGGGCCTGAGGCCCTCGCCGGGATGCTGAGATCGGCGATGGATCGCTTCGATCACTTCATGTTCGTGATCCGAAACAGCGTGGTCGATGTCGACGTTGCCGCCGGCTTGGCCGTAGGCCGCATGTTCATCAGTGAAATCCGCCACGACCGATCCGTCGAGGTCTGGGAAGAGACCCACGGCATGTATGAGGACGACTACCTCCGAGTCGACGGGCGTTGGTGGTTTGCCGAGCGGCACTACCGCTCGCTGGCGCGCAACGCCCCAGAGTCGGTCGTGCTGGGTTTCCCCGACAGTCTGCGCCACGGGAAGCGGCCCGGCCGCTGAGGTTCACCGGCGCGCTGGGGGCTTCACGACCTACGGTGAGCGTCCAACAAGGGGGAGGCGACGATGAGCCATGCGCGGGAAGAGGTCGAGGCGGCGGTGACCCGGCTGATCGAGTTGCGTGATCGCATCAGCGACGGCGATGGGCGCTGGGTCGACCTCGCCCCGCTGTTCACCGACGACGTCGTGTACGTCGATCCGGCGTGGGGTCGCATCGAGGGGATCGACGCGGTGCGGGCCGAGGTGCTCGGCGAAGCGATGGACGGACTCGACTGGCGTTTCCCAACGGACCACTACCTGATCGACGGCGACACGGTGTTGATCAAGTGGCGCCAGGTGATTCCCGGGGCCGGCGGAACCGACTTCGAGCAGTCCGGCTATTCGCACCTCATCTATGCGGGTGACGGCCGGTTTCGCTACAACGAGGATCAGCTGAACATGGCCCATGTCATCGAGGACCTCGGCGCCAGCGGATGGCGGCCCCCGGCGGGCATGACCATGACGATGCCGCCCGCCTCGCCCAACCGCGACTTCTCGATCCCCGACCCGAGCTAGTGGTCATGCCTGTTTGTTCGTCGGTGTTTGGGGTGGGGTGAGGTAGAGCCCGGCGGCGCAGTCGAGTGCGTCTTCGGGTGTGCCTGCGGTTTGGCCGTTGGGCAGGAAGCTGTTTTGGTAGTCGTCGTGGCTTGCCCGGTAGAACGCGAACCCCCACATCGACGCGGAGCCTGCGTATCGGAGACGGCACAACGCGATGGTGTCACCGTCTGGGTCGACGGCGTCGATGTAGGCGAACTGGCCTCGGAAACGGGTTTCGATCTGGTGGTCTGGCCATATGTCGGCCGCGTAGGCGCGGAGGCGTTGGGTGAGGCTGGTTTTGGTTGATTCGGGTGGGGTGGCCATGGGTGTCCAGTCTGGTCCTCTCAGGCCGCGAGGGTCCTCTGGCGGGCTTCGATACGTTCGCAGAGGGCGAGGAGATCGCTGCGGGTGAAGGTCCAGTTGAACGGCCGGGGGTCCTCGTTGTATCGGGTCTCGAACCCGCGGAGTCGTTCGGCGAGTTCGTCGAGGTCAGCAAAGTTGACCGGTCGGATTGCCTTTCGGGCGATGATCGAGAACACGACCTCGATCTGGTTCAGCCACGAAGCGTGGACGGGCAGGTGGACCAGGGTGGCGGTTGGCCAGGCGTTGGTCATCGGGTCGATCGACGGTTGTCCGCGGTGTGATGACCCGTTGTCGACCACCCAGAACACCCGTCGGGCTGACGCGTACGGTTCGGTGGTCATCACTTTGGTGACGAGTTCCTCAAACGGGACGATCCCGGTCTTCTCAGCGATTGTGCCGATCAGTCGGCCGTGGTGGACGTCGTAGGCGCCCATGTAAGCGAGTGTGCCGTGGCGTTGGTATTCGAACTCGACCCGCCTCGTCCGGCCGGGTGCGCAGTCGAGGTCGGGGTGGCGTCGTTCCAACGCTTGGAGTTGGGACTTCTCGTCAGCTGAGATCACATAGTCGTCCGGGCCCAACGGTTCGCCTTCCCACAGGCGTTCGTAGAGGTCCAACACCCGCCCGGCCTTCGTAGCGAAGTCGGGGTCGCGAGGGAAGATCCACGACCGGAACTGCCACGGCTTGATCGGGTCGGCCGCCCAGCCAGCGGCGTACCGTTGAGGACGACAAGCTCTCGCAGAGGCCCTCGTCGACAGCCTTCGAAGCGAGGTCGGCCGACGACCAGCGCGATAACGGTTCCCCATGAGCCGACGGCGGTTCGCACGCCAACGCCTTCACCCCGGCAACCACCTCGGCGTCATGGACCCGGGGCCGTCCAGAACGCTTCCGGTCCCCGAGACCCACCAGGCCTTCCTCGCAGAACCGTTTCCGCCAACGCGACACCACGTCCACATGAACACCCAACGCGGCGGCGATATCGATGTTCCGGTCGCCGTCGGCGGCCATCAACACGATCCGGGCCCGGACCACCTCACCATGCGAAGCGGAATAGGAACCAGAACGGCGGCCCAGCACGGCCCTCACCTCGCCGGTCAACACCACCACAAACGGGGAACTACGCGACACACCGACCTCCCGGCAGCCACCGCCCGCCTACCAAGATCACCCCCAACTTACACCGACGTAATTATCGGCATGCCCACTAGCCGCCAGTCGGCGCGCCGGAATCGTCGCCGGAATCGACGGCGGTGTCCAAGGCGTCGAACAGCGGAAACATGGAGTCGTCGTCGCCCAGGTCGAAGCCCAGTTCGTCGGCCATCGCCTCGATGCCATCGCTCAGCGACTGCTCCCACAGCTCGGCCGGATCGACGTCGGGGTTGAGGTGGGTCTCGAGGCGCAGCAGCGCCTCGTCGGTGATCGACCCCGGCCAGCCCTTGAGCCGATGGGCATAACGGATCCAGGCCTCGACCACGCGGGTGAGCGCCTCGTCGTCCTCGTCGGAGGCGATCTCGGTGCGCAGATACCAGTCCAGGAACGCTGCGACCACCGCCGGCGACCAGCGATGCGCGTCGCCATCCGAGCGCTGCTCGACGTAGTCGAAGAAGCGTTCGACCAGCTCGCGAACCTCGGCCTCGCCGGTGTCGCCGTCGACGCCGCTGTCCTCGTCGGCCAGGCCGGCGGCCTCCGGCGAAGCAAGAAAGGCAGTGGCGGCATCCGCTCGCTGGGCATCGCTCGATCGGGTGACGTCCGCTGGCGGCGCCAGCGTGATCGTGTCGAGTACCAGCCCGGCCAGCGGTGCCAAGCTGTCGAACCCGGGTTGCAGCGGGGCGTCGGCGTCGGCACCGGCGATGGCGATGCCGTCGCGCAGTGCACGAGCGGTCTCGCCAACGTCCGCCGGTTCGAGGTAGCGGATAGCGTCGGCCAGGTACGGGCGGTCGCCGGGACCGACGAGGTAGCCGGTTCCGGGGGTATACACCTCGGTGAACTCGTCGAGGGTGGCGAGCACCAGGTCGTTGACGAACGGGCCCTCGGTGAGGATGAGGCTGCCGAACAGCACCCGGTTCTCCCATTCCCCGGGCCAGGCCAGTTCGATCCCCAGGTTGAGGGAGTCGCCCAGTAGGTCGCCGGCCTGCCAGGCGCCCACCGGCGTCGCTTGCCAGATGGCGTCCGCCCATGCCGGTGGGGTCGTGCGGCCGTCGGCCCGATCGAGCGCCGACCGAACATCGTCGACGGCGGCCGCGTCGACAAAGGGCACCAGCGAGCGTAAGCAGTCGATGTAGGCGGCTCGGGGGCGAACGCGTTCGGCCTCGGCGAGCAGGGAGACGGCTACCGAGACCATCTCGAGGCCCCGGACGCGGTCGTCGGGGCCGGGCGGTGCGCCGCCGAATTCGTCCTCGTCGTCGGCGCCGGCCGCCGCCATCGCCATGATCGACACGAACTCCGAGGCGAGCTCCTCAGCTTCAGCCGGGTGGGTCTCGCGACGTGACTCCATCGCCTCGGCCATGGCGGAGAACACCGAGTGCACGTCCGGCTCCAGGTCCGAGTCGCCGTCGCCCAGCTTGGCCGGGTCGGTCCAACGCTCCCCGGGCCCCGCGGCATCGGCCCACAGATCGAGGTCGGGCGGCACCGCTCCCGCCCCGCTGGTCCCCTGGGCCTGCTTGGGTGGGGTCACCCGGCCGCCCTGGCGCTTCCGGTTGGGCTTGCGCTTGCGAGACATCGTCCCAGTCTGGCAGCGCCGCCCGGCCACGCCGATGGTGGCCCCCTCGATGCGGTTCTACTTCGGTAGCGTCTCCGGTGAAAGGGGCACCAGATGACCGATCATGCAACCGATAGCGCGACGCCGGCACCGACCAGCGTCGACTTCCACTTCGACGTGCTGTGCCCGTACGCCTACCAGACGTCCAAGTGGATCCGTTCGGTGCGCGATGAGCTGGGCATCACCGTCAACTGGAAGTTCTTCAGCCTGGAGGAGATCAACCGGGTGGAGGGCAAAAAGCACCCGTGGGAGCGGGAGTGGAGCTACGGCTGGTCGATCATGCGCATCGGTGCGTTGCTGCGTCGGCGCAGCAACGACGACCTCGACCGCTGGTACGAGCGCACCGGACGGGCGCTGCACGAGGAGGGCCACCGCCCGCACGATCCGGAGGTGGCCCGTCTCCTGCTCGAGGAGCTGGGCCTCGATCCGGGCCTGGTCGACGAGGCGCTCGCCGATGCGTCCACCCACGACGAGGTGCGCGCCGACCACGACAGGGTGGTCGCCTCCGGCGGGTACGGCGTTCCGACCATGTTCTTCACCGACTCGGCCTTCGGTGGACCCGAGTTCGGTGAGCGCTGCCTTTTCGGTCCGGTGTTGATCAACCCGCCGAGCGGCGACGCCGCGGTGCGCCTGTGGCATGCGGTGACCGCCTGGTGCGAGTTCCCCGACCTCTTCGAGCTGCAACAGCCCAAGACCACAGCTGACGAGATGCGTATCGTCAACACGTTTACGCCCTACCTGGAGGCCCGCGACTGGGTCAGCATCAACCGGGGCAAGGTGATCAGCCTCACCGACGACGGCTTCACAGCGGAACGCAACGCCGACGGTTCCCCGCTCAGCGAGGAGTGACCACAGTGATCGCTCCCGCGGTCGAACTGGGTGCGATCGCTGTGGCCCGTCCCACAGTGATCACACCCAGATGGGACATGGGTGTCATCGCTGTGGGTCGGCGTGGCAAGGGACCCTTGGTCGGGCGGGCTCAGGGCCGCGGAGTGATCGTGGCCCGCACCGGGAGGGAGGTGAGGCCGCGGAGAAACATGCGGGTGGCCACCACCGGTTCGCCGACGACCTCCAGGCCGACCAGGCGATCGAGGATGGCGTCGAACGCCACCTCGGCCTGAAGCCGGGCGAGATGCGAACCCAGGCAGGCGTGTGCCCCGGCGCCGAACTGCAGATGCTTCGACGCATCGGGCCGGGCGACCCGCACCACCTCGGAATCGTCGCCCCAGAAGCGGGGGTCGCGGTTGGCGGACGCCAGGCCGGCGTAGACGACCGCCCCGGCTGGCAGCTCCACCCCGCTGAGCGTGGTGGGCCGGGTGGTGATGCGGCGGGTGAACTGGTTGGGACCGTCATGGCGCAACAGCTCGGCGATGGCGTTGCGCATGAGGCTGCGGTCGCTGCGCAGCGACTCGAGCTGGTCGGGGTGCCGGGTGAGCGCCAGGGTGCCGTTGCCGATCAACACCGACGTCGGCTCGTGCCCCGCCATGTACAAGGTGACCAGTTGGCTCATCAGGTCGAGGTCGTTCAAGCGTTCGCCGTCGATCTCGGCGTGAACCAGGTGCGACATCAGGTCGTCGGCGGGGTGGGCCCGCTTCAGCTCGGCCTGGTCGGCCAGGTAGGCGCACATCTCATCGAGGCCGGCCAGGCACTCGTCGCGCTCGTCGTCGGGCAGCACCGGGTCGACCGACCGGGCGACGCATTGGGTCCAGTGCCGAAACTTGGGACCGTCCTCGGCCGGCACGCCGAGCATCTCCGAGAAGATCTCGACCGGCAGTGGGTAGGCGAAGTCCTCGACCAGGTCGAAGTCGACCGGTACCGCTGCGCCCCTCGTGCTGGGGCCCCCGACGGTGCGGCCGCGCTCGGCGAGCACGTCGAGCGCTGCGTGCATCCGCTCGTGCACCCGTCCTCGGAGCGCCTCGATCGCGCTCGCCCGAAACGGCGTGGCCATCAGCCGGCGGGTGCGGGCGTGGTCGGGGTCGTCCATCATCACGACGGTGCGGCCCGCCCGGGGCTGCTCGGCCAGGCGCTGCAGCTCGATCTCGGTGACCGGCGTCGGGGTGGCGCTGTGCACCGACGAGGAGACGGTCGGATCCCGGAGGAGCGCCACCACGTCGTCGTGACGGGTGACCACCCAGCCGCACAACAGCTCGGAGTACTGCACCGGGTCGTCGTCGCGCAGCGCCGCATACAGCTCGTAGGGCGTCTCGGTGAACGAGGGATCGAACGGGTTGAACTGCGGAGGCGCCGCTGTGCTCATCAGGCGCCGGCCCTCATGTCCAGCGTGCGGTGACTGGGGCTCATGAGGTGGGAGCGGACGCGTCGCTGATGCGGGCGCTGCTCATGACGCTGGGGTCGCAGTGGGCCAGGTCTCGATGCCGGTGCGCCAGGGCCGCCCGGCGCGCTTGGCGTCGGCCCACTTGGCTTCCACGTCGGCCGGGCTCATCGCCCCGGCCTGTCCCAGCTCGGCCGGGGTTGGGCCTACCTTGTCGGCCAGCGGCCGCAGCGCGTCCAGATCGAAGCCGTACACTTCGGCGGCGTTGCCACCGAGCATGGCGGCGGTCTCATCAGCGGGGATGTCCCAGAACACGTCGGCCAAAAACTCTCGGGTGTGGGGCCAGGTGCCCTCCGGATGCGGGAAGTCGTTGCCCCAGCAGATGTTGCCGACGCCGATCTCGTAGCGGCGGGCCATCTCCCGGCGCAGCGTGTTGCTGGCACCGATAAAGCAGTTGCGGTCGAAGTACTCGCTGGGCCGCATCGACATGTTGGTCGTCAACTGCTCGCCTAGCTTCTGGGACCCATGGTCCCGCTCGTACACCAGGTCCATGCGCCACAGCAGATCGTTCACCCAGAACGTGCCGCATTCGGTGACGCCGAAGCGCAGGCCGGGGAAGCGCTCGAACACCCCCGACCACAAGAGGAACCACAGCGGCCGGGACGACCAGAAGCGAACTTCGGTGGTGTAAATGCCGATGTGTGGGCCGTAGGACGCCTTGTCGGCCACGCCGGAGTGCACGTGCACCGGCATCTCCAGCTCCTCACACACCGCCCAGATCGGGTCGTACATCGTGTGGTGATAGGGCTGGTGTGGCTGCCACATCGGCGGGATGAGGATGCCGCCCCACAGTCCCGAGGCGTGGGCCCGCCGGATCTCGGCGACCGACTCCTCCACCCCGGCGATAATCGGCACCAGCGCCACCCCGGCCCGGCGCTTGGGGCTGGTGGCGCACAGCTCGGCCAGCCAGCGGTTGTGGGCCGTGGCCCCGGCCAGCAGCAGATCGGGCGGGGTGTCGGCGTTGGAGCCCAGCCCCGCCCCGAAGGGTGCCGAGGCGCCGGAGGTGACCGAGTCGGCGTCGGGGAAGATCACCTCGCCCACCACCCCGTCGTCGGACAACTCGGCGTCGCGCCGCTCGGCGTCCCAGCCGCCCCGCAGCCCCTCGGAGTTCTCGGCGTTCCACTCCTCGGCGAACTCGGTGTTGAGAAAGCCCTGGGCGGCCATCTCCTGTTGCCGGGCCCGGGCGAGGACCGCCTCGTCGAAGGGCTCCCGAAACTCCGGGTCGAGCCACTCGCGATACTCCTCGTTGGGCAGGCCGGCGTGGCAGTCGGCCGAGATGACCAGATACGGGTCGGTGGGCAGGGGTGCAGCCATGTCAGCTTTCCATGTAGGTGGGTTGGGACCGGTCGAGCATCGACCGGGCTCGGGCGTTGATGCGACCGTCGATCCGTTCGCTCTCCGGCAGGATCCAAAATCGGTTGGCGCGGATCGCCTCCAGCGTGAGCTCGGCGACGAACTCGACCGGCGTGTAGTTGACGTCGACGCCGGCGGCTTTCATCCGGGCCTCGAAGGACTCGATCGTGGTGTATGGGGTGGTGCGGGGCGTGTCGTTGGCCCACGCCGATGGACGGTTCTTTGACGACTCGAGCAGGCCGGTCCGCAACACGTTGGGGCCCGGGTACAGCACCGACACCCCGATGTCGGCGTCGATCGAGTGCAGCTGCCCGTAGAGCACCTCGGTGAACGCGGTGACCGCCGCCTTGGAGGTGGCGTACACAGCGGTGGTCGGCAGCGGCGCGATGCCGCCGTTGCCCGACGACGTGTTGACGATGTGGCCCGGTTCGCCGGCCGCCAACATGGCAGGGACGAACGCCTTGACCCCGTGGATCATGCCCCACAGGTTGACGTTGAGGCCCCAGCCCCAGTCGTTGGTCGTGTGCTCCCACATCTTGCCCTCGGCGCCCGCACCCACACCGGCGTTGTTGCACAGCACGTGCACGTTGCCGAATGCCGAGTACGCCTCGTCGCGCAGCGCCTCGACCGAGGCCAGGTCGCCCACGTCGGTGACCGCGCCGATCGTCCGGGCGCCTTGCTCGGCGAGCCGAGCGACGGTGGCGTCGACCCGCTCCTCGGACAGGTCGGACACCACGATCGACATGTCCTCGGCGGCGAAGCGTTCGGCCAGGGCCGCGCCGATGCCCCCGGCGCCGCCGGTGATCACCGCAACCCTGCCGGCGAGGTCCTTCACTTGTCGGCGTTTCCGACGGGGGACAGGTCGTCGTAGCGTTGGTGGGCGTAGGGCATGACGTCGGCGGCTGGCACTCGCTCGACCAGCCGTCCCTCCTGCGTGCTGCGACGCTCGGCCAGGGTGGCGGTCACCTCTCCAAGGATGGGGATGTCAACCACCGGATCGAAGCGCGACTCGCGCAGCGTCAATGCAGCGTCGACCGCCCTGGCGCTGCGGGTTTCGGTGGCCCGGGTGCAGTAGACGAGCCACGGATCGTCGTCGAAGCCCTCGCCGCTCGGGTTGCGCAGGAACTTCAGGTAGTAGTCGAGCCGTTCGCCGGCAGGGGGCGGGGCCAACTCGTCGCCCAGCGTTCCGCCGAGCTCGATGATCCCCACCCCCATGCGGCTGACCGTGCCGATGACGGTACTCGCCGTGTCAAGGCCCTCGCCGACGTCCAGGGTGACGTCGGCCAGCTTCTTCGGTTCGCCGAACGTTTCCCGGCCGCCGATCACCGACTGCTCGGTTGTCATCGGCATCAGCAGCGGATAGAAGCCCTCGGTATCGCGATGGCGGGCGGCGACGGCAAAAGTGCCGGCGCCGAACGGGGGCCGACCTCCGCCCAGGTCGACGTGGGAGATGCTGACCTTCACCAGGGGTTGGGACGGCGGCTTCAGCGGCGGCGGCAACACGGCGGCCACCACGGCGGGATCGGTGAGAAACGTGGCGGTCAGCGAGGTGGACCAAGCGCCGATCTTGGTCGCTGTCACCTCGCGATCGACGGTTGGCCTTGGTCCGTATCGCAGCTGCCCCATGTGGTTCCCCCCGGATGCTCGTCGTGTCGTCGATCGATCGTGTTGTCGCTACTCGCCCAGAAACCTGGCCGACGCAAACGCCGGGCAGCGCAGCGAGTCGTCCGGTATCTCGGCCGGGTCGAGCGGCACAGCCACCTCGGCCACGCTCGGACCGAATCGCTGCGCCAGCGGGGCCAGGGCGGCCAGGTCAAAGCCGTACACCCGGGCGGCGTTGCCACCGACCATCGCCCGCACCTCATCTTCGGCGACGCCGGCAAAGGCCAGCCGCAGGTGCTCGTGAGAGTAGGGCCAGCAACCCTCGAGGTGGGGGAAGTCGCTGCCCCACATGATGCGGTCGACGCCCACCCGGGTGCGCAGCGGCACCTCGGCGGCCCGGATGAAGCTCGACCCCAGCTGGCACTGGCGGGCCCAGTACTCCGATGGCGTGAGCGACAGCTGCCCCATCGCCTCGCCGAACTTTGCCTCCTGGGATCCTGCCGCCGCCCCGGTGCCGCTGAGGCGTAGGTGGTAGTAGTCGAGACGGGTCAGCTCTTCGGGCAACCAGGCGGTGCCCTGTTCGGTGAAGACGAACTGCAGGTTGGGGTGACGTTCCATCACACCGGAGAAGATCAGGTGCCACAAGGTGCGGTGGGCCCACCACACCACCTCGAGCAAGAACATGGCCTGGGCGGCCGAATAATCCCCGTAGTCGGGGGCGGCGCTGCCGCTGTGATGGTTGATCGGCAGGCCGAGCTCTTCGCACACCGACCAGACCGGCTCATAGTCCGGGGCGTACAGCGGCGGCACGTCGGACCCCGGGGGAGCGCCGGGCAGCAGCACGCCGCCGGTCAGCCCGGCCTCGGCGGCCCAGCGGATCTCGGCCACCGACCCTTCGACGTCGTGCAACATGATCTGGCAGATGCCGGCGCGGCGCCCGGGGGCATCGGCGCAGAAGTCGGCCATCCAGCGGTTGTGGGCGCGCAGGCCGGCCCAGCGGCGCTCGAGGTCGCCGTCGCTGGCACCGGGCGGCTGGTGGACCAGCGAGGTCTTTGGGAAGAACGGCGGGATCGTGTTGGGAAACAGCACCTCGGCGACCACGCCGTCGGCCTCGAGCTCGGCCAAGCGGCGGGACGAGTCCCAGTTGCGTTCAGCGTCGTCGCCCTCGATGTCGGGGTAGGGGTTGTGGAAGCCGGCCTGCCAGGCATCGAAGTCGTGGTGGTAGCGAGACTCCAGGTACGGCCGGTAGCCGGCGACGTTGGCCCCGCCGTGGCAGTCGGCCGAAATGACGACGTAATTCTCGGCCTCTGCCGTCGCAGCTGTTGGCTGGCTTGTTGCAGCCGTTGGCTCTCCCATCGCTCCCCCCGAAGCTGCCTGGAGCCGCATCACACGGCACGAACGGGAACCTAGCAGCCACCCTCTCGGCGGTGTCGAGAACGCCGCTGCCGAAACCGCTGGCGCGACAGAACGTGGTTCGCTGCAGCGCCCGGTCCCGGCCGGCGTGGGTGTCAACCGGTCAGCCCCACGTCTCCGTCAGGACCTGTCAGCAAGGGTAAGGGGGCTTCGGCAAGCCAGCGGGCGCCCTCCTAGCCTCCGGGCATGGAGCTGTTGAAGGTTGAGTTGTCGGGGGTGGCCGCCCAGGCCGAGACCGCTACCGGATCCGACCCGTACGACTTGGGGGTATTGGGGGTGGCGGTCCATCCGAAGCAGATCGACGGCCTCGAACAGACCGTCGTCCAGATGATGTTCGACGACGACCGCAGCGGCTTCGATCCGTCGTTGATCGACTGCCCCCTCGTCGCCGAGGTGTGGTCGTCGGCGGGCGACCTGGTCGCTCGCGAGCTGTTCGATCACGACGCGTTCCGACGACGGCTCTACGCCGAACGCGAGGCGGAGGGCGACGAGCTGCACGGCGTTCTCGTGCTCAGCGAGGGTGAGCTGCCGCCGCCCTATCTGCGGCTGGCGTTTCTGCCAGTGCCGCTGGCCGACACCGCCGGGCACACGCTGAGCGTGGTGCGGTCCGCCCGCACAGAGCTGATCGATGGGATCGAAGCCGCTTTTGCCGAGGGCTCGCTCACCGATCGTCAGCGGCGCCACCTGATCGTGGCGATCGAGCAGCGGCACCCGGAGTAGCCGCTGGCGACGCCGCGTCCGGCGGCGTCGGCCGGTTGGTGTCAGTGGTCACTTTGGCGCCTGGGGGCTGGGGATTCGGTCTTTCGGGTTGCTAGCTTCCGTACACCGTCCGAACGGCGACCCTTCCTGGTGGCGCCGAGTCGGATGACGACAATTACTGGGAGTTCCCTGACATGTTCCGACGTCTCGCCAACTGGTGCCACGACCGACGCCGCCTCGTGGTCGGCCTGTGGCTGCTCGCTCTCGTGGGCGGCGGCGCGCTCTCGAGCGTGATCGGCACCCAGTTCCGCACCGAGTTCAACCTGCCCAACGTCGAAAGCCGTGCCGGCCTGGACCTGCTCGAGAAGGAGTTCGGGGGCGGCGCTGGCGGTCAGAGCGGCACGATCGTGTTTCAGTCCGAGCTGCCGGTCACCGATCCGGCGGTACAAAAGCCGATGACCGAGCTGTTCGACACGGTGGCGACCATGCCGGACGTCGAAGGGGTGGTCAGCCCGTACAGCGAGGAGGGCGCCCGGCAGATCGCACCGCTGGGCGAACAGGCCGGGAAGATCGCCTACGCCGAAGTGAAGCTCGACGAGGACATCGACGTGGAGCGTGGGGCCGAGCTGCAAAAGAAGATCGCCGAGGCCGCCCCAACGATCGATGGGGTCGACATCGAGTTCGGCGGCCAGATCTTCGCCGAGTTCGAGAGCCCCTCGTCGGAGATCCTGGGGCTGGCGTTTGCCATCGTCATCCTGATCCTGGCCTTCGGCTCGGTGCTGGCGATGGGCCTGCCGGTCGGGGTGTCGCTGTTCGGCATCGGCATCGGCAGCATCTCGGTGGCGCTGCTCAGCAACGTGTTCACCATCCCCGACTTTGCCACCGTGCTCGGGGTGATGATCGGCCTCGGCGTCGGCATCGACTACGCGCTGTTCATCGTCACCAGATACCGCGAACAGCTCCACGCAGGTCACACGGTGCGCGAGGCCACGTCGATCGCCATCGACACCGCCGGACGTGCGGTCGTGTTCGCGGGAACGACGGTGGTCATCTCGCTGATGGGCATGTTGATCATGGGCGTCAGCTTCGTCACAGGGTTGGCCATCGGCGCGGCCTCGGTGGTCGCGGTGACGATCGTGGCATCGGTGACGCTGCTGCCGGCGCTGCTCGGCTTCGCCGGCGAGCGGGTGGAGCTCACCCGTTGGCGTGGCCTGATCGCCGCCGGGCTTGCGGCGCTGGCCCTGGTCGGTGCCGGCCTCAACTTCACGCCGCTGCTCCTGGCCTTCCCGGTTGCCGTCGTCGTGCTGATCGCCGGGTTCTTCGCTGGCCCCCTCAAGCGCGAGGTGCCCATGCGGCGCCAGAAGCCGCTGCGGGAGACGATTGCGTACCGGTGGAGCCGCGTCGTCCAGCGACACCCGTGGGCCTCTGTCTTCATCGGCGCCCTGCTGCTGATCGGCATGGCGCTGCCCGTGTTCGGGCTGCGGCTCGGGTTCTCCGACGAGGGGAACTTTCCGGAGAACACCACCACCCGCAAGGCCTACGACCTGCTGGCCGAAGGGTTCGGACCGGGCTTCAACGGTCCGTTTCTGATGGTGGCCGAGCTTCCCGACGGCTTCGACGCCGAAGCATTAGCGCCCATCGAGGCCGCCGTGCAGGACGACCCGGGCGTCGTGTTCGTCACCCCGGCGATGCCCAACGACGAGAAGGATCCCGCAGCGGCCACGGCCGTGCAGTGGGCGGTCATCCCCACCAGCTCACCCCAGGCCGAAGAGACCACCGATACGGTTAACCGCCTGCGCGCCGACGTGTTGCCCGCCGCCGAACGGGCCGCAGGAGTCGATGTTGCTTTGACGGGGTCGGTCCCCGTCCAGGTCGATTTCTCCGAGTACCTGGCCTCCCGCCTGCCCTACTTCTTCGGGGCAGTGCTGGCGCTGTCGTTCCTGCTGTTGATGGCGGTATTCCGGTCGCTGCTCGTGCCGCTGAAGGCAGTGGTGATGAACCTGTTGTCGATGGGCGCCGCCTACGGCTTGGTCGTCGCCCTGTTCCAGTGGGGATGGTTGAACGGCATCACCGGCATCCAGACCGGCCCGATCGAACCCTTTGTGCCGATGATGCTGTTTGCCATCGTGTTCGGGCTATCGATGGACTACGAGGTGTTCCTCCTGTCTCGGGTACGGGAGGAATGGCAGCGCACCGGCGACAGCCACACTTCGGTGGCCGACGGGCTGGCGGCCACCGCCAAGGTGATCACCGCTGCGGCCGCCATCATGGTGTTCGTGTTCGGCAGCTTCGTGCTGGAAAGCGACCGCATCATCAAGCTGTTCGGCGTCGGCCTGGCCTCATCGATCTTCCTCGACGCCACCGTGGTGCGCATGCTCTTGGTGCCGGCGACGATGGAGTTGCTCGGCGACAAGAACTGGTGGCTGCCCGGCTGGCTCGACCGGCTGTTGCCCAACATCGATGTCGAGGGCAACGTGGACGACGAACTGCCAGTGGACGAGCCGCCGAGCCCAGAGGCTCCGCCCCAGGATCGGACCCCGGAGCTCATCGGCTGAGCCTGGACGCCCGACGTTCTCCCTTTTGTGCTGCTCCTGGTGCAGGAGAGGCGAATTTCAGCCCCCGTCCCCGGCTACGCCGAGGTGTGGGGTAGCCGGGAGGACCGGGCCAGGGCGGCCTCGATCTCGCCGGTCGCGTCCTCGTGTCCCACCAGGTCGGTCAGCCCCAGGTGTACCTGGGCCAGGTAGGGCTCGCAGCGGCGCCGGAGCGTGTCGGGCACCGAGGCGGTCACAGCCCACAGCGCTCCGTCGGCATGGTCGATCGCAACGACCGTGTCGTACTGGCTGATCGGCCGCGTCACCGGTGCACTCCAATGCGTGCCTGACACGGTGAGGCGATCGACCGCACCACCGACGAAGCCTTCGCCGGTACCCAGCGCCCGTCCGGGAGGCGATGCTGCGCGGGCCTCGTTGATCCCCTCGATCACCGCGTCGACGGCGAAGGCGGCCCGGTGGGTCGCAACGCCCGCCTCGCCTGCCACCACGGCGATCAGCGAGTCACGGCCGAGCGACCAGGCACGGCCGACGAGCCGCGCCGCACCGTCCGGTGCGATCGTTGCCGGCGACCCGTCCCAGCGGGTGGAGTGCCCCTGAAACCGCAGGTGCCACCCCGGCACGGTCACGTGCTCGCCGGGGGAGTGATCGGCGACCGGTCCGACGTAGCGGGCCAGCCCGCCGACGACGAGGTTGGAGCCGTAGGCCAGGTACCGAAACACGCGGTCACTGCGCTCGTCGTCCATGTCGGTCATCGATGGTACGGCGTCGGCGTAGCGGTGCAGAGGTGACGGCCTGCTGGCTGTCACCGTGCATCGCTACGGTACCCCCATGGGAAAGAACAACAGGGCAAGGCGGGCGGCCAAAGCCAAAGCCAGGTCGAGGGCGCAGGCGACTTCACGTGAGCGGGCAAGGCGCCGTGACCAGGCTGACGCCGACGACCGAAGCGGCCATGGTGCTGCCGGGCCGAGTGGCGCTACTGGGCATGGCGGGGGCGAGGGCCACCGCCAAACCAACGACATCTTTGGTGACTCCTATCGGGCCGATCCAGAGGGATGGACCCACGACCTGCTGGTGGACGCGGGCTCGTTTCAACACCAAGAGAAGCGGAACCGGCGGTACAACAGTGACCTTCGCACGGCCGTGCTGCGCCAGCTGGGTCGGGTGCCGTTGGACGTGCTGGCAACCGCGGCCGAGCGGGCGTTGCTCGGGCGTGTTGAGGCGCTGTGGCAGGGCGGGTGGCAACCGGTCGAGCTGCTTCGTCAGGCCCGGCTCAACGGCAGCAAAGCGATCACGGCCAGGCTGATGGCTCAGGTCGTCGCCAACGATGATGCTCGGCGACGAGCAGCCACCCTCGACTCGCGGTGGATCTCCCAGGTCGAGGCGCTGGACCTCCCCGCCGCCGACGCCAAACCGGGTTGGATCCGCCGCTGGGTTGGAGGCGAGGGATTGGACCTTGCCGACGCCCGTGACGCGCTGATCGACGCCCTGGCGGTCATGTTTCTTCCCCGGCTGGAGTGCCTGATCCCTCCGCCCGGTTCGTTGGGTGCCGCCTCGACCAGGTCCAAGCCGGTGCGCGGCGATACGTCCTCAGAACGTGATCCGATGCTCGAGCGCATTCGTGCGCTGCTGGCCAAGGCCGAGTCGACCGACTTCGAAGAGGAAGCGATGGCGTTCACCACCAAGGCCCAGGAGTTGATCACCCGGCATGCCATCGACGAGGCGATGCTCGCCGACGCCGATGCAACGTCCGAGCAGGAACCCAGCATCATTCGGGTCCCCATCGACCCGCCCTATTGGGATGCCAAGGGTTTTATGCTGCAGCTCGTCGCCGAACGCAGCCGCTGTCGGGCGGTGATGATGGACGGGCTGAACATGTCGCGGGTGGTCGGGTATCCGGCCGACCTCACCGCCGTCGAGCTGCTGTTCACCTCGTTGCTGATCCAGGCTCAAACCGCCTTGGCGCAGGCGGGCAAGACCGCGCCTCCGGGCACCCGAACTCGCAGCACCTCGTATCGATCCTCGTTTCTGGTCGCCTATGCGCATCGCATCGGCGACCGCCTCTCCGAGATCAATGCGGCCGTTGCCTCGGACGTCGCCGAGCGGGAGGGGGGAAGTTTCCTGCCGGTGTTGCGGGCGCGGGAGGATTGCATCGACGACTTCATGGCCGAGAACTACGGGGACACCGTCAGCGGCAGCGTTCGAGGCGGCTACGACCCCGCTGCAGCCGCCCACGGCAGCGTGGCGGCCGACTCGGCGCAGCTCAGCTTCGGCGACGTGGAAGGCAACCAATCCTCGAGCCCGGACATCGGTGCAGCACCGCTGGCCGCCCTCCCGGCAACATAGTTTGGGACCCAGGCGTTGGAATCCGATGGCGTCTGGGGTTTGAGAATGCAAGGCCAGCGGGCGGGAGCCCCACCGATCTCCTGCGGTACGGTCGTGGCGATGGATCTTCCGGACAGCGTCCCTGCGGCGGAGCCGGCGCAGCTCTCCTCAGCGGACACGACCGGCGCCAATGGCCGCCAGGTCGAGGTGGCGCCGTTGGTCGACCGGGGTGCTGGTGTCGAGCATGGTCCCGGCGCCATGCACCTGCGGCTGCTCGACGGCGAGGAGCGCAACAAGCTGCGGGTGCTGAAGGCGGCCACCGAGGCCAACGCGCCGATCTACCTGGCCATCCTGGCGGTGTTCGTCGCAGCCCGAGAGCGCTACGAGGTGGAGATCCGCACCGAACGCATCGCCGCGGAGCTGGCGGCGGCGGGCCTCGGTACCGAGGGGTTGGAGCCCGCCCTCGAGCAACTGCGCGACTGGGGCAACCTCACCTGGACCCAGGACACGGTCCGGGTCTCCCGGCTCGAGGACTTCCGGCGCCGCCGGGCGCTGTGGCAGCTGACGGCGGCGGGGCAGGCCTCCCACGATGCGGTGCTGGCCGTGCTCGGCGCGTCGGACCAGGGTGGATCGTTACAGCGCACCCTGTTTCGGGACATCCGCGACAACCTGGCGCTGCTGGCCGATGCGATCGATCGTTCCGACGCCGAGCAGGTGTACCTGCGCCTGCGGGACCTGGACGGATCGCTGCGGGAACTGGCCGCCAACGCCCGCGACTTTCACGCCGCCGTCGCCCAGCTGCGCCGCGAGCACGACGCGGACCCGGCCCGCTTTCTGGTCTACAAGGACCTGCTGATCGACTACCTGGAGCAGTTCCTCGACCACCTGATGACCCAGCGGGGCCTGGTGGCCCGAGGGGTGGAGGCGGTGAACCAGCGGGGGGTCGAGCGGCTGGGCGAACTGGCGGCGGCGGGCGACGACTCGGCCGGCTTGTTCGACACCGACGACCGGGCCGAGCGATGGTGCAACCGTTGGACCGGCCTGGCCGACTGGTTCGTCTCGGTCGGCGACCGGCCCTCCGGCGCCGACGACCTCACCGCTGCCACCACGACGGCCATCCGTGAGCTGCTGGCGTTGCTGCGGCGGGTGACCGAGAGCGCTCGCCGCCCGATCACCCGAGCGTCGGAGCTGTTGGTGCTGGCCCGCTGGTTCCGCCGCATCGACGACCGGGCCGCCGCCGAGCTGTTCGATGCCGCCTTCGGCCTGGGTCGGCCGCTGCACTTGAGCGACGGCGAGGCCGACGACGAGACGGTTGCTGCGTCCGACTCGTGGTGGGATGCGCCTCCGGTGAACGTGCCGGTGACGTTGCGCGAGCACGGCCGGCGCCCGTCGCCGGGGCGCCCGGCCCAGGCCACCGACTATTCGGTCACCAAGGCCCAGCTGATGGCTGAGCACCGGTCGGCACAGACGGCCCGGGCCGAGGCGGCCGCTCGGCTGTGTGCCAGGCCGGTGGAGGGACGGGTGCTCTCCGACGCTGAGGCCACGATCCTGTTCGAGCTGCTCGATCGGGCGGCGCATTTGCGTTCGGTCGGCGACGAGCCGGGCAGCGACGACCCGGTTCGCGTCGAGGGTGCGCAGGCCACGTTTCGGCCCGACCCCGACGGCATGGTCATACGAACCCGCCGAGGTTCGCTCACCATCGGCGAGCACCGCCTGCACATCGAGCCGGTTGGAGCCACGTCGTGAGCGCTGTGACCACCGGCCTGATCGCTCCGTTCGACGGAGCCACCTCGGGTCCGAGGGCGGCGGTGCAGATCGATCCCGGCGAACTCGAGGATTTCCAGCGCACCGCTCGGCTGCTGTTGGGCCATCCGTTGGTCACTCCCACCTGGCCGAGCCCCAAGGCGTTCACGGCCGTGCGCCGCTGGGAGGTGCCGCTGCGCAACGAGTTCTCGCGGGTGTTGGGCTTCCGCCTCGACGTCGGGCGCAGCTCGGCCCGGCTGTATCGCCGGTCGGCCACCACGTCGGAGCACCGTGGGGCCTTCACCCGCACGCTTCGCCCGCTGGGGCACGTCGCCTGCTCGTTCCTGTGTTTGGTGTTGGCGGCGTTGGAGGAGCTGGGCGACCAGACGACGGCGTCCCGCCTGGCCGAAGCCGTGCTGCGCTTGCGTTCGGGGGACGACGCCCTGCCGGTTGACCTCACCGCGTACACGCAGCGAAGGGCGTTCGTCGACGCGGTGACGTGGCTGGAGGGCCGCGGCGTGCTCGGCCTGCGCGACGGAGGCGCCGACCAGTGGCTGGAAAACGACGCAGACGGCGATGCCCTCTACGACGTCGACCGAGACTGTGTGTCCCGACTGTTGGTCAGCTCGCCCAGCGTGCTGCGCGGCGTGGGGGAGGCCGCCGACTTCCTGGTGGAACCCACCGCTCCCGGCACCGAGGATCGGCCCCAGGCGCTGCGCCACCGGCTGGCCCGTCGACTGGTCGAGGGCCCGGTGATGTCGTACTCGGATCTCGGCGCGGATGAACTGAACTACGTGCGTGAGCGACGCACCCGCCTGGTCCGTGACCTGGAGCAGCTCACCGGCTGCCATGTCGAGTCCCGGGCCGAGGGCATGAGCCTGGTCGACGCCACGATCGAGCCGATCACCGAGCCACGGCATCGTTTTCCCAGCGGAGGAACGCTCACCCAGGCCGCCCTCTTGTGGGGCGCGGCGCTGGTCGAGCTGGCGGCGACCGGAGACGAGGTGATTCGGGAGACGGTCCTGGAGCCCGATGATGAGGTCCGTCTCGCCCCGGCGGCCGAACGGTGGGTGAACGGCGCCGCGGCGGATGAGGCCTGGGAGGAAATCGCCGATCGGTACCGGTCGAAGTTCTCCTCGGACTACCGCGAGTCGCCCGACAAGCTGCGTCGTGAGGTGGGGCAGTTGCTGGCGCGGTTTGGGCTCCTTGCCGTCGAGGGCGACCGGCTGCGGGTGCACGCAGCGCTGGCCCGCTATCGGCCCGACGCCGATGCGGAGGTCGACGGGCAGACCTCCGAGAACGCCCTCACCTCGCAGATGTTTGGAGATGATCAACCGTGAGTGAATCGAGTGCCGACACCCGCGCGAGCGTAGCGCCGACGGATCGGTGGAGGCCCCACCGTGCGGGGATCCGCAACGTGTGGGAATACGACGACCAGGTGTTCTCGTTCGCCGGCGGACGGCTGATCCTTCGTGGCCCCAACGGCTCGGGCAAATCCAACGCGCTGGCCCTGCTGTTCCCCTTCCTGATGGAGGGGGTGATGAGCGCCGACGCCATGGACCCGTTCGCCGGCGGCCGCTCGATGCGATCGCTGCTGCTCGGGGTGCTGCGCGACGACGAAGCGGGGTCACGCAAGTTCCGTCACGATCAGCGGCTTGGTTACGTGTGGATGGAGTTCGAACGGAACGCCTCGGGTGACGGGGCGACGCCCGCGCACCTCACGATCGGCTGCGGCGCCCGGGCGACCGCTGCGTCGACCAACACCGCGTCCTGGTTCTTCGTCACCGAGCAGCGGGTCGGGCTCGACTTCGACCTGGCGCCCGACGGCAGCCCGCTCACCCGGGGCCGCCTGCGCGACGAGCTGGGCATCGGCGCGGTGTTCGACACCGCCGAGACCTATCGGGCCGCAGTCGATCGTGCGCTGCTGGGCATGGGGTCCGACCGTCACCAGAAGCTGACCACGTTGATCCGGGTGCTTCGTCGCCCGCAGTTGGCGGGCAAGCTCGACCTTCGCCTGCTGTCCGAGGTGCTCTCCGGCGGACTTCCGGCGCTGGACGACCACGTGCTTGACGACGTGGCCCAAAGCCTGGATGACCTCGAGGCCACCCAGCGCGACCTGGCCGACCTGAAGGCCACCCGGGCCATCGTCGACGCCTTCGTGCCCGTCTACGTCACCTACCTCACCGGCGAGGCGCTGGGTCGATCGACAGCGGTGATCGATGCTGCCCAGGTACTGCGGCGGGCCAACCGGACCGTCGTCGACACCGTGGCCGAGGCCGCTCGCATCGAGGGCGCAGTGTCCGAGAACGAGGCCGGCCGTCGCAGCATGGCCCTGGAACGATCGGTGGTCGATGGGCGTCGCACCGCCGTCTTGGAATCGCCCGCCTACCGGGACGCCAGCAGCCTTGCCGAGGTGGAGGCGTCCGTGGGCCGGGCTGCCAAGTTCGAGGCCAAGGCGGCGGGACAGCGCGACGGCGCCGCCCAGCGCGCCGACGCGGCCGACGCGGCCGCAACCGCTGCCACCGGGCGGGCCGCCGAAACGCTGACCGGCGCCGAGGCGGCCCTCACCGAGGTCGAGGACGCGGCGGATGCCGGCGACATCGCCTGGACCCTCACCCGGGAGGAGGCACGGGTGCCCGACCGCTTGGAGCCGGGAGCCCGGGTGGCCGAGCGATCCCGGCGCGACGACCTCAAGGCGGTACGCGCAGCGTTGGGGCAACGCAACGAGGCCGCCCGGGACCACGTCCGTGCGGAGGAGGCCGCTTCCCAGGCGCTGCGCTCGGCCGACGACGCCGACGGGGTCGCGGCCGAGGCTGCGATCTCCACCGAGCAGGCTCGGGCAGCGCTGGGTGAGTCGGTTGAGCAGTGGGTGGCGACCGCACCCTGGGTGCCCGAGACCGTCGCTGCAGCGGGTGAGCGAGGATTGTCTGAAGCGGCGTTGGTCGGTCCCCGGTTGGTCGACACCGCGTCGGTTGGTGACCGGCTGGCCGACGCCATCGATGCGCTCGGCGAGTCGGGCGCACCGTCGCTTTCGGCAGCGTTCGGGGAGGCCACCGACCCGGCCCGGGTCGAGCTGATCGAACGCCGCAGCGCCAGCCGGGGCCTCATCGACACCCTGAAGGCCGAGGTCGTGTCGCTGGAAACCCAGCGCGACGAGGTGGGGTCGGAGACCGACCCGGGCCCGGCGCCGCCCACCTGGCGGACCGAACGTGAGCCCGGACGCCCCGGGGCGCCGCTGTGGCGGTGCTGCGACTGGGCACCGGGGGTCGACGACCACGATCGGGGCCAGCTGGAGGCGGCGCTGGACGCCGCCGGTCTGCTGGACGCCTGGATCGCACCCGATGGCCAAGAACCCGGCGGTGCAGCGCCAGCCGGGTCGGCCGACTCGTGGCTGGCGTCATCGCACGCGTCGGCGGCCGAACCGGACGATCGCTCGGACCTGACGTCGGTGCTGGTGCCATCGGTTCCCGGGGGATCGGGTCTCTCCGAGGCGGCCGTCAGTCGGGTGCTGGCGGTGATCACGCTCACCGAGGACGGCGTCGTCAATGACGGAGCAGGCGTCACCGTCGACGGTCGGTTCGCCCTCGGACCGTTGCGGGGCCGCACCACCAAACCCGAGCCGGAGTACGTGGGTGCCACCGCCCGGGCCGAGCGGCGACGCCGCCGTCTTGCCGAACTCGATGCCCTGATCGCGGCTGCCGAGGCGGCGGTCAACGTCGAGTCGGCAGTACTCCTCGGTCTGGAAGCCGCCCTGGCCGCGCTGGCAGCTGCGGCTGCGACCCTGCCGTCGGCGGACGCGTTGCTTCGTGCGGTCGACGCCAAACGGCGTGCTCGTTCGCAGGCCGAGGCCCGTCGGGAGTTGGCCGAGCGGGCCGCCGAGGATGAGGCGCTCGCCGCAGAGGCGGCTGGCGCCGCCGAGGCCAACCTCCAGGCGACGGCGGTCCAGCACCGGCTGGAGGGCGACGCCGCCTCACTCGACCGGGTCACCGACCTGGTCGACCGCTACGCAGGTGCGGTCCGCACGGCAATCGCCGCCCGTCGGTCGGCAGAGGCCGATGCTGCACGGGCCGAGCAGGAACGTGGTCGGGCGGCCGACGCAGCGCAAGTGCTCGCCGACGCCGAGCGGGATCTGGCGGCAGCCGCCGAGGAGCACTCCACGCTGGCGTCCCGCGCGGCCACCCTGCGCGAACGCCTGGGCGAGGATGCCGAGGCGCCCCTGGAAGCGTTGCAGCGGGCAGAGGCCGAACTGCTGGCGATCGATGAGCGGTCCGACGCGTTGAGGGAAGCGCTCAGTGAACTCCAGACCGCGTGGGGCCGGGCTCAGGAGGCCGCCGACCAGGCACGAGGAGCGGTCGCCCGTCACGAGGCCACGCTGGCGGCGCGATCCGAGCGGCTGGCGGTGCTCCGACGCAGGGACCTGCTGGCGCTGCTCGTGCCGAACCACTTCCCAGTGATCGTCCCGGCAACCGTTCCGTCGGAAACGCAGCAGGGTGGCCGCGACGCGTCGCAGCCCGAGGCGGCCGCGGAACCCGCTGAACCGTTGCCGGTCGATGCGGTCGCGTTCGCCCGGTGGCTCAACGGACGCCTCGACGGCACAGCCCCGACGTCGGAGCAGCGGGAGCAGAACGTCGCTGCGTTGGATCGTGCCCAGAAAAGGGTGATCGACGAGCTGCACCACGGATACGACGCCGCGTTCCCCCACGACGACGATCTCGTGACCGTCGAGATCAACTCCGACGGCGGTACCGTCTCGCTGGCCGACCTGACCGCCGAGCTGGCCCGCCAGGACGCGGCCCTCCAGAGCTATCTCACCGAGGGCGACCGGGAGGTGTTCGAGCGTTTCCTGCTCAACCAGGTGTCCCATCAGCTGCGGCGGCTGTTGACCGACGCCGACGAGTTCGTCGCCGGGGTCAACCAGGCGCTTGCCGATGTGCGAACCACCAGCCGCCTCGGCGTGGACCTGGGCTGGGAGCTCAACACCGACGACGCCGGTATCCGCCAGGCGGTCAAGTTGCTGCGCCACGACACCGAGCAGATGGGGGAGGAGGAGCGCCAGGCGTTGCGGGCGTTCTTCGAGCGGGTCATCCGCACCCAACGGGCCGAGGACCCGACCGCCGGATATCGGGCTGCGCTGGAGAAGGCGCTCGACTACCGGTCCTGGCACGAGTTCCGGCCGTACCTGCGCACGGCGGACAACAAGCGGGTGAAGCTCACCCGCACTCAGTATCGTCAGCTGTCGGGCGGCGAGCAGGCGATGGCGCTGCACCAGCCCTTGTTCGCGGCGGCGGCCGCCCACTACGACCGGGCCGAGCCCGACGCCCCCCGCATGATCGCCCTCGACGAGGCATTCGCCGGGATCGACGAGGAGATGCGAGGCAAGCTGATGGGGCTGACCGTGGCCTTCGACCTGGACGTCATCCTGACCGGCCACGAGCTGTGGGGCGCCTACGGCGAGGTGCCGTCGGTGGCGGTGCTCGACCTGCTGCGCCGCCCGCCCGCCGAGGGGGTCAGCGTCGTGTCGCTGCGCTGGGACGGCCACGAACTGATCGATGATGGCGATCTGGCGGGCACCGCCACCGAGTCGGTGCCCCAGCGTGCCCCTCACGAAGGCCTGTTTGCCCCCGACCCCGATCAAACGTGAGCGACGAACGACGCGAGAGCGCTCGCTCCAAGTTGCGGGGAACCGACTACTGGCCGCTGTGGGCGAAGGCGCTCAGGCGGCTGGAGCGCAACGGCCTCAGCCTGGAGGGCACCCCGCTGCGCCTCGATGGGCTGGAACCCGACCAGCGTCGGGCGATCGCGGGGCTGCTCGGCACGTCGGCTGCAGGCGACAAGCCACTTTCGGTCCGGCTGGAGACGTTGGACGGTCGACTGCGCCGCGGCGCCGCCGAGGTCGGCCTCGTCGAATGGCTGGAACTCCTGGACGGCCCGATCCGCAACCGACCGGCCGAGCGCGCCAGCGCTCAATCGGAGCGCGAGGAATCCTGGTCGTCGACCGAGGCTCATCCCGCGCTGGGCGATCGTGTCGACCTTCAGGCCTGGGTCACGGACGTCCGCCGAAGCGGGGCGGCGACCCGTATGGCGGGCTCGGTGTCGGCCGGCGCGGAGTTGGCGAGGCGGGTGCTCGACGTGATGGCAGCCCTCCCGGCCCACAACGTGACCCTCGCCCAACTCGCTGCGCAGCTCACCGGCGATGCCCACGCGCTCGACCGGGATCAGGCCCTTGGACGGTTGTCCGACGCAGCGATTAGCGTCATCGACGAAGCCAACGATCTGCCCGATGCCGGCGATGACAACGGACCGAATGGTGAGGTACCGGCTGCCTACGGCTGGCGCCGGCGCTGGGCTCGTCAGGGGGTGATCTGCGACGAGTTGTCGGTGAGTGCGTTGGCCCTCAATCTGCCCGCCTCGGGCGAGGGGTTGACGTCCGGAGTCGTTTTCAACCACCGGAGGTGCGGAGAACCGGTTCGGCTGACGCTGCGGCAGTTGGGGGACGCCAAACTTGAGGTTCCCCCAGGGACGCTGGTGCGGATCTGCGAGAACCCGTCGGTGTTGGCCCATGCGGCCACGACCTTGGAGGGCGAGGCGGCTCCGTTGGTGTGCGTCGAGGGCCAACCGAACTCAGCGGTGTTGGCACTCTTGAATTTGCTGGCAGCCGACGGTGCCGAATTCACCTATCACGGCGATTTCGATTGGGGCGGTCTCCGCATCGCCACCACCGTCATCGAGCGGTACGGCGCCGAGCCTTGGCGATTCGGCGTCGCCGACTATCTGGCCGCCGCTCCGGCTGGCACGTTGCTGCTGGACCCACCCGGTGCCGGTGCCACGGCGCCGTGGGCACCCGGCCTCGTCGAAGCGATGACCGCCCACAACGTCGCCATCCACGAAGAGCAGGTCCTCGACGACCTCCTCGCTGACCTAGCCGAAGGAGAGAGACAGAACTGAATCCTCCGCAGCGAACGCCTGGCTTCGACGGAGGGGGCGATCATTGGGACGGTCGACAGCGATGGCAACGCTCTCGACTCAGTGGTTGACGAGCTGCGAGGCGATGGTGGCCGCGTGGACGAGCGGGGTCGACGGCGGTTCGCTTCTGGGGACCGGGTCGTCGCTGGCCATTCGCCCGCGAAAGGGGCGGGTCGCCTACGCAGACGGGAGGGTCGCGGGTGGTAGCTCAATGGTAGATTTATGGTACGGAAACAACCATTGATCAGGCAGGCCGGTTGGTGATTCCCAAGCAGCTTCGTGACGTGGTTGGTTTGGTGCCCGGCAAGGTCGAGGTGACCGTCGATGGTGCAGCGCTGCGGATTGAACCGCTGGTTGACTCCGAATTGGATGAGACGAACGGCCTCGAGCTTGTCGATGGTCGCTTGGTGATCCCGGCGAGCGGGATGAAGCTCGACGATGCGCTGGTCGATGAGATGCGCCGTGCCGACCAGCGCTAAACGTCCGGACCGCTTGGTCGACACCAGCGTCGCGGTCGCGTTGGTCAGCGGTGATCACCCTTTTCATGTCGCAACGCGTCACTGCCTCGATGGCATGACCCTTGGCTTGTCCGGCCTTGCCGCGTTCGAGACCTTTTCGGTGCTCACTCGGCTGCCTCCGTCGAACCGGCGTTCACCGGACGTGATCTCGGCATTGATGGCCGCAAACTTCCCGGAGAACCGGTTCCTCTCGCCGGGCGCAGCAACCCTGCTTCTCGTCGGTTTGCCCGAGCTGGGAATCTCCGGCGGTTCGGTCTACGACGCGCTGGTGGCCGCAGCCGCCAAAGAGCATGGGCACACCTTGATGACCCGCGACCGCCGGGTGGTGGGTAACTATCAGCGTGTCGGCGTCACGTTCGAACTTCTCAGTACCTGACTTCGCCCCGAGCCGCCGTGCCGGGGCCGCCGACGAGATCGGGTGCGGTGTCCTCCAGGGTCATTCTCCGGAGCTCGGCCAGCCGGCGGACCCGGGCACCGAGGCGGTCGGCCAGCTCGGCTCGCCGGCGGGCGAGGTCGTCGGCGTCGGCGTCGTCTCCCTCACCTCCCAACAGTGAACGGTCGCCGAGCATCGAGTGTGCGCCGGTGAACAGCTGCTTGCCGATCGACGCACGTGTGGTGATCTGGCGGCGGAGGAACGCCTGCTCGCCCGCCCCCAGCGAGGCCTTCACCACGGCCTTGCGTTCGCCCGCCGGTTCGGCGCCCTGGTCGGCCAGCCACCTGGCGACCACCCAGTAGGCCTCGACCGAAGGCTGGAGCGTGGCGTGGGCTACCCGGGGGTTCATCGCCTCGAGCAGCTGGCGAGCGCCGTCGGGTCCCGACGCCAGCCGATCTCGCCAGGCTGGGTCGACGTCGCGAAGTTCCCGGTCGACGACGGCGTTCATCTCGTCGGTCGGCGGATGGAAGAACTCGAACTTCAACAGGTCCCGCACCTCCAACAGTTCGTCCCAGAAGGCCTCACCGACGAGCGCGGCCGAGGCCGGGTCAGCCTCGGCGGCGGCGAGCAGCGCGAGCTCGATCATCGCCCGGTTGACGAAGTAGTGGATGATCGTGTTGCGGTAGTACCCCGCGACCGGGTGCTGGGCCTCCTCGATCGAGAACACCGGTTGGTCACCATCGAGGTGGCGGGTGACGATGCCCTTGGCAAACACCAGCTCGGCCAGCGACACCAGCTCGTCATCCTCAACAGCCAGGCCCTCCGCCAGACGTACGTTGCGGCTCCGAAGCCACGACATCAACGTGCGCATGGTGACGTCGAGTTCCGCCAAGGTGAGCGCACCCGGGGCGGCGCCCATCAGCGCGGTGCACATCAGGGCCGGCAGCGTCACCGGCACCAGGGCGTTGGCCCGCCGGGCCACCTCGAAGGCGATCGATGCCACCTGCGCCTTGGTCGGCTCGGGCGCCGGACCCTCCAACACGATCGGGTCGGCCATGTCGAGGTAGACCCGACCCAGGGGTGAGCGCAGGCGCTGGAGGTAGCCGACGAACCAGCTGAGGCTCTCGGACTGCTTGGCCCGTCCCACCTCCTCGCCCGCATACTCGGCCGCCTCGCCGATCAGGTCGTAGTTGATCGACACCGGGATGAGGTGCAGGTTCTCGGTGCCGGTCGCGTGAGCTGCATCCAACGTGTACTTCAGCAGGCCGTACCGGGGCGGCATCAGCTTGCCCGTGCGGGAGCGGGTGCCCTCGAACGACCAGCTGAGCGGAAACCGCTTCTCCATCAGGTAGGCCAGGTACTGATGCAGGGCCAGCTTGTACACCGGGTTGTCGGCAAATGACCGCCGGATGAAGATGATGCCGCTGCGGCGCCCCATCGTGCCCACGCCGGCGAACGCGATGTTGAGGCCGCCCATGGCGTGGGGCGCCGGGAAGTCGTTCTCGTACAGCGTCGACAGCAGGGCGATGCCGTCGATGTGGGATTTGTGGGTCCACAACAGAGCGGAGGGATGGTCGGCCACCTGAGCCCGGGCGGCTGCGATGCGCTCGGGGTCGGTGACGATTCGCTCGTAGCCCAGCGACGTGATCTTGCGGGTGCTGGCACCCATCCAGTCGATGAAGAAGGTGGACGGGGTGGCCACCATTTCGGTGAGGTAGCGCCGAGCCTCGGCGGCCACGTCGGCTGGGTGCTTGCCCAACTCGTCGGCCCGCACGGCCACCGCCTCGCGAAACCCGGCCGACGCCTCGATGCCCGGAATGACCGCCCGCGGCACCTTGTAGCGCCGCCCGGTTTGGCGCCGCTCGGCCACGTCGAGGGTGATCGAGCCCATGCGGGCCACGAACCCACCGAAGGTCTCAGCCGGTACGCAATGGCCGTTGTGATCCGGGGCATCAACAAGGCGTTCCCGCAGCTCGCCGACGGTGGCCGAGGCGCCGGCTATCACCGTCGCCCGCTCGGGGTGGCGGGCGAGCGTCAGGCGGGCCAGCCGGGCGGACGGCCGGCGGGGATCGCCGATCAGCAGGTCGCGCAGGCGAGGTCCCGACCGTTCGGTGCCCCCGGCGGGCGTCCACATCACCCGCAGGGGCACCACCTCGGTGTGCTCGGAGGCAGCGTCCAGCCGGGCGGACAGGCCGGTGGCTTCGATCTCGCCCTCCAGATGGACAGCCATCATCTCGGCTGGGGTTGCCCCGCCAGAGCAACGACCGGGTGACCGTTGGTCGACCCACTCGCGCAGCAGCCGCTCCTCCACCTCGTGGCGCGCGTCCAACAGGTACAACACGGTGGCTCCTGGCTCGGTCAGCCCGGCCAGTCGGCCAGCGTGTCGAGGAATTGGCGTCGCACGCCCTCGATGCGCTCGGGGAGGTCGTCGAGCGTCCAGTCGTCCACCGAGATGGCGGGCAGCACCGCCACGTCGACCGTGCCGGGGTTCATCGAGGTGGCCTTGTTGCCGCCGATCAACTCGGCGTTGCGAATGACGATCGGCACCACCGGAATGCCGGCCGCCATCGCAATTCGGAAGGCGCCCTTCTTGAACGGACCGACGCCGGTGGTGTCCAGGCGCGTGCCCTCCGGGGACACGAGCACCGACAGGCCCTTGGCGGCCAACTGTTCGATCGCCTTGAGCGCATCGACCGATGCGGTGGTGTCGCCCCGGTCGATGAAGGCGATCTCCATGAACCGCCCGAACGTGCCGACGATCGGGTCGCTGCGTAGCTCGCCCTTGGCGACGGCGGTGAAGTCGCGCTTGACCACCGCCGTGGCCATGAAGGGATCGAAGCCGTTGCGGTGGTTGAAGATGAAGACGGCGGGCCGGGCGGCCTCGGCGTGCTGCTGGCCCACGATGTTGAGATGCACCCCGTTGACGGCGAACATCATCTCCACCCAGTGTTCGGACACGAAGTTGAGCGCTGCCCGCTTGTCGCCGGTGACCAAACCCAGGCTGACCCCGAGGCCGGCGATGGGCACCAGTGAACCGAGGGCGGCCACGGTCGAGAGCATCGACCCGGCGCCCCGGCTGGTCATGCGCAGGATCGGCCACCCCCGCTTCTTGGCCACCTTGCCAAGTGCTCCACCCGGGTTGGTGGGTCGGGGATTGCCCACCAGGTACATGAGGGCGAGGTCCTCGTCGCCGTCGGCATAGAAGTAGCAGTCGGCCAGATCGATGCCGCGGTCGGCAGCGAAACGCTGCACTGCGTCGGCCTTGCCCTCGCCCCAGATCACGGGCTGATCCATGGCACCGGTGAGCACACCGTCGTCGGTGGTGTAGCGGTTGCAGATCACGTGGTCGATGCCCAGGTAGTCGGCCACCGGCTGCACCTGGGGCGACGTCGCCGAAGAGCTGAGCACCACCGTGTGGCCCCGCTGCTGGTGCGCGAGCACGATCTCGCGCATCTCGGGGAACAGCCGATCGGCGATCTTCTTCTCGAAAAGGCGGAGCCCGAGTTCGTCGACGTCCTCGATGGTGCGACCCCGCCAGCCCTCGGCGCTCAGCTCGATCAGCCCGGTGACCGTTGAGCCGCCCAGGCCGCCGGTGGCCACCATCCCCAGGGTTCGCGCCAGTTCGGTAGCGGACACCTCCCGCCGCTTGAAGCGTTCCTCGGCGAAGTAACGGGCCGAATACCCGGCGATCAGGGTGCCATCGAGGTCGAAGAACGCCCCAACCTTTGCTCCCTCGGGGGAGGCAGCGATCTCGGCAACCGTGCCGGGCAGGCGTCGCTCGTCACCCATCAGGCTGCTCCGTCCGTCGACGGGGTGCTGGTGGTGGTGTCCGCCCGCCCGAGCGCCACGACGTCATCGAAGCCCCAGGCCAGCGATTCGGCGAACGCGTCGGCGTCGGTCACGGCGGCGGTGTCGAGGTTGACCCCGATGTAGCAGTGTCGGGCCTGAGACACCATGGTGACCATCATCGCCACCCCGGGCGCCGGACCGATCGGCACGTTGGAGAGGATCTTGGCTCCGGCGATGTAGCGCTCGTCCGGGTGGCCGGGGACGTTGCTGGCCTGCACGTCGATGCCGAGCATGCCTGGGCCGGCGCCCGCCAGCGCTGCGTTGGGTAACCAGGCGGCCAGCGGGGCGACCAGCCGGCCGGGGTCGAGCGAGGAGCCGGTCCGGGCGGTCAGCACCTGTTCGCGCACCTGCTGCATTCGCCGAATCGGGTCCGGCTGGTCGGTCGGCAGCGCCAGCATGGCCGACGTCCAGTTGTTGGAGATGCCCGACTCGCCCGAGGCCCGAACGTTGACCGGCATGGCCAGCGGCACCGCCTCGACCGGCACTCCCATCATGTCGTGGTAGTGGCCGAGTGCCGCCCCGATCGCGGCCAGGTAGGCGTCGTTCACAGAGCAGTCGTGCGCCTTGGCGGCGTTGCGCAGCGCCGACAGGGGCAGGTCGTAGGCGATGATGCGGCGGTGCAGGGAGCGGCCGGCCAAGAGCGGCGAGGGATCGGCTGGAGGGGTGAGGTTGAGCTTGGCAATGTTCGAAGCCACCGCCAGCGCCTGTTCCATCGTCCCGCTCGGGTCGCTGACTACCTGACCGGCGATTCCCGCCGCCTCGGACGCAACCCGCAACCCCTGGCGCAGCAGAGCGGCGGGCAGGCCACGAGCGGCCGACCGGGTGAGGTCGAGCGCGGTGACGTCCTCCGGGGTGGGAACCGGCGGCAGCGCTTCGGGCTCGGGGTGACGCTCCTCGGAGCGGATCACGCGGTCGAGGATCATCCCGCCGACCCCGTCGGTGACCGCATGGGAGAGCTTCCACACCAGTGCGCAGCGGGCGTCGCCGTCCTCGACGCCCTCGATCACCGTGACCTCCCACAGCGGTCGGTGTGGATCGAGCGGGGTCGCCTGGTCGATCTGGGCCAGGTCGAGCACCTCGCGCAGCCCGGCAGGTCCCGGCAGCGAGATCCACCGCAGGTGGTAGTCGAGGTCGAAGTCCGGGTCGATCACCCACCGTGCCGAGGCCAGCGGAACCAGCGGTGCCACCACGTGCTGGCGTAGGCGGGGAACGATGCGGCTGGCCCGATCCATGGCCAGGCGGAAGGCCGTGCGGTCCGGGACCTCGTCCAGCAACTCGACGGTCATGATGGTCGTGCGCGAGTGCGGGTCGGCGTCGGCCCGAAACATCATGTAGTCGAACGGGCTGAGCTCGTCGCTCCACTCGATCATGCCAACGTCCACGGCTCCCCCTCGTTGCGTCAAGCAAGCGTCACGATACCCACCTGCGATCTCTCATGCGCCGGTTCTTTGTGACGTGGCACGCGGGGAACCCGGCAGTGGTTCTAGGGTCGGCCGTGATCATCGAGGGTGGAACAGGGGGACATATGGGCTCGGACATCGACCGGTTGCTCGACGAACATGACGCCACGGCGGTGGCCGCTGCGATCCGCTCCGGCGAGGTCGACGCCGCCGAGGTGATGGCCGTCTCGATTGCACGGGCAGAAGAGCGCAACCCGGCGTTGAACGCGTTCGTGTCCACGCGCTTCGACCAGGCAGCGCAGGAAGCTGCGGCGCTCGACCGCGACGCGCCGTTCGCCGGGGTGCCGTTCGTGGTCAAGGACCTGGCTGCGCAGGTGGCCGGCCTTCCTCACACTCGCGGGTCACGACTTTTCGCCGATGACGTGTCCCAGTCCGACTCCGAGCTGGTGCGCCGCTACCGGGCGGCCGGCTTGATCATCCTGGGTACCACCAACGCGCCGGAGCTGGGCCTCAACGCCTCGACCGAACCGTCGCTCAACGGGCCGACCCGCAATCCCCATGGCCTCGATCACTCGACCGGCGGCTCGTCGGGCGGGACCGCTGTGGCGGTGGCGGCGGGAATCGTGCCGGTGGGGCACGGCAACGATGGTGGCGGTTCGATCCGCATTCCCTCGTCCGCCTGTGGGCTGTTCGGCCTGAAACCGTCGCGAGGCCGGGTCAGCGCTCACCCGGCCGCAACGCTGTTGGCCGACCCGATGGGTTGCCCCCACGTGCTGGCCCGCTCGGTCCGCGACTCGGCCGCACTGCTGGACCTCACCGCCGGGGCGATGCCGGGCGATCCCTACGAGATCGCCCGGCCCTCCCGGCCGTGGGTCGAGGAAGTGGGAGCGCCCCCTGGGCCGTTGCGGATTGCCATGGTCCTCACGGCGCCGGGCGGCGAGGTAGCGCACCCTGAATGCGTGGCTGCGGTCGAGGCGACGGCAGCCACGCTCAGCGAGCTCGGGCACGAGGTGGTCGAGGCCGACCCGCCCTGGTCGGTCGAGCAACTGATGATCGTGATGAGCTCGTTGATGGCCACACCGATGGCGGTGGAGGTCGATGCCCGGCTGGCCCAGCTGGGGCGAGGCCTCGCCGACGATGACCTGGAGCCGTTCAGCCGCGTTCTCTATGACTCGGCCGCCGGTACCACCGGCAAGGGGCTGGTCACGGCCCTCGTCGCCTTGGAGGAGATGGCCCGCTCGATGGGCGAATTCATGATTGGTCACGACCTGCTGTTGAGCCCGACGCTGGCCCAACCGACCCCGCCGCTGGGGTATCTCGACACGAGCAACATCGAGGCGATGTTCGAGCGGGCCGCCACCTACTCGGCGTTCACCAGCCCGTTCAACATCACGGGCCAACCGGCGGCGTCGCTGCCGTTGACCGTCGGCTCCAACGGCATGCCGATCGGCGTGCAGCTGGTGGCACCGTTCGGCCGGGAGGACCGGCTGATCGCCGTGTCCTCCCAGGTCGAGGCTGCCCACCCGTGGCCGGTGGCGCCCGCCTGGCCGGCCCGGTCCGAGGCGGGCTGGCCCGACTACGTCGAGTCGCTTGCGCACACCACGGTGAGCGGCACCGGAGGCGAACGGTAGCGACGCACCAGGCGAGCGCTGATCCGCCGAAAGCTGACAGTTGTGCCAGACGGGAATACCCTGCAGGAGGCCGTGTTGGATATTCGGACGTGTGAGGTCAGCGGCTGTGCGCCGGAGCGCCGGGCGGCGGGCCCACCCGTCGACCCGCATGGCGTTCCCCCGAAGATTCTGGTGACCCCGACTTGCTGATCAAACTTTTGCGAAACCACCTCGGCCCGTTCAAGTGGCTGCTGGTGGGCATCGTGTTCTTCCAATTCCTCCAGACGCTGGGAACCTTGTTTCTGCCCACGTTGAACGCCGACATCATCGACAAGGGGGTGGCTACCGGCGACACCGGCTACATCTGGTCGGTTGGCGGGCTGATGCTGATCATCACCTTCGCCCAGGTCGTGTTCGCTGCGGTCGCCGTGTACTTCGGCGCCAAGACGGCGATGGGCTTCGGGCGCGACGTGCGCTCCGACCTCTTTCACAAGGTGACCGGCTTCTCCACCCAGGAGGTGGGCATCATCGGCGCGCCGTCGCTGATCACCCGGGTGACCAACGACGTCCAACAGGTGCAGATGGTGCTGGTGATGGCAGCCACCCTGATGGTGGCCGCCCCGATCATGGCGATCGGCGGCATCGTGCTGGCGCTGCGCCAGGATGTCGGTCTGTCGGCGCTGCTGTTAGTGAGCGTCCCAGCGCTGGTGATCGGCATCGGCCTGGTGCTCGTCCGCCTGGTACCTCAGTTTCGGGCGATGCAGGAGCGCCTCGACGCCGTCAACGGTGTGCTGCGGGAACAGCTGATGGGCATCCGTGTGGTGCGGGCGTTCGTCCGGGAACCCTTCGAAGGGGTGCGCTTCGCCGGCGCCAACGATGATCTGACCGACACGTCGCTGAAAGCCGGCCGGTACCTGGCCTTCATGTTTCCGTTCGTCATGGTGGTGCTCAACCTGTCGAGCGTGGCGGCCGTGTGGATCGGCGGCAGCCGGATCGGTGCCGGCGACCTCGAGATCGGTCAGCTGATCGCCTTTCTGTCCTATCTGATCCAGATCCTGATGTCGGTGATGATGGCCACGTTCATGGCCGTGATGATCCCCCGGGCGGCGGTGAGCGCCGACCGCATCCAGGAGGTGCTCGACACGCCCTCCACGATCGTCGTGGCCGATCGACCCGTCGAGGCGCTCGCACGGCGGGGCTCGCTCGAGCTGCGCAACGTCGGCTTCGGCTACCCGGGCGCCGATGCGCCGGTGCTCGCCGGCATCACGCTCACCGCCTCGCCGGGAGAGACCACAGCGATCATCGGCAGCACGGGATCGGGCAAGACCACCCTGCTCAACCTGATCCCTCGGTTCTACGACGCCACCGAGGGTGAGGTGGTCGTCGACGGCGAGAACGTCCGCGACATGGTGCCCGAGCTGTTGTGGAGTCGCATCGGCATGGTGCCCCAGAAGCCCTACCTGTTCTCGGGCACCGTCGCCTCCAACCTGCGCTTCGGTGATCCTGACGCCACCGACGAACAGCTGTGGGAGGCGTTGGAGGTGGCCCAGGCCGCCGACTTCGTCGCCGACATGGACGGCGGCCTCGACGCCCGCATCGCCCAGGGGGGCTCCAACGTGTCCGGCGGGCAGCGCCAGCGGTTGGCGATCGCCCGGGCGCTGGTGCGCAAGCCGGGCATCTACCTGTTCGACGACTCCTTCTCGGCCCTCGACCTGGCCACCGACGCCCACCTCCGCGAGGCGCTGGTGCCATGGACCAGCGATGCCACCGTGGTCATCGTCGGCCAGCGTGTGGCCTCGATCCGTACCGCAGACCAGATCCTGGTGTTGGAGGACGGCGAGCAAGTGGGTTTGGGCACCCACGACCAACTGATCGAGACGTGTCCCACCTACCTGGAGATCGTGGAATCCCAGCGCGTGGAGGAGCCGGCATGAGCAACCCCACCGGTCACGACAAGCAGCCCATTGGCAACGACAAGCCCGACGGCAACCACAAGCCGGACGACTTGGCAGCGCTCGACAGCGACGCCGAAACCGGGTCGGCCCATGATCCCAAGAAGGTCGCCTCTGAGGCCCGGGCATCCGCGTCTCACGGTCCCAACCGGGCCGCTGCGGCCGGCATGCCGGCCGAGAAGCCCAAGGACCTCTCCGGTTCGGTCAAGCGGTTCGCCGGCCTGATGCGCCCCGAGCGCGCGGGCGCCATCGTGGTCGTGGCGCTGGCGATCGTGAGCGTCACCCTCACCGTGATCGGCCCCAGGGTGTTGGGCCGGGCGACCGATGTCATCGTCGCCGGTCTCAGCGGCAAGAGGGGGATCGACTTCGCCCAGCTGCACAACATCCTGATACTCGCTGCCGGGTTGTACCTGGTGGCGTGGATCCTGTCGTACGGCCAGAACTACCTGCTCGCCGGCGTCGTGCAGCGCACCATGTCGCGGGTGCGTTGCGACGTTGAGGAGAAGATCAACCGGTTGCCCCTCAGCTACGTCGACCGCCAGCCACGCGGTGACCTGCTCAGCCGGGTCACCAACGACATCGACAACGTGGCCCAGAGCCTGCAACAGACCCTGGGTCAGATGCTGACCTCGCTGTTCACCATCGTCGGGGTGCTGCTGATGATGTTCATCATCTCCCCCCTCCTGGCGCTGGTGGCGCTGATCACGATCCCGGCCGCCCTCTTTCTCACCAAGTTCATCGCCGCCCGGTCGAAGAAGCGCTTCATCGCCCAGTGGAAGCACACCGGCACGCTCAACTCCCACGTTGAAGAGGCCTTCACCGGGCACGCCCTGGTCAAGGTGTTCGGCCGCCAAGCCGACACCGAAGCAGAGTTCAACGACGTCAACGAGCAACTGTACGAGGCCAGCTTCGGGGCGCAGTTCATCTCGGGGATCATCCAGCCGATGATGATGTTCCTGGGCAACCTCAACTTCGTGGCCATCGCGGTGATCGGCGGTCTGCGGGTGGCCTCGGGGTCGATGTCGTTGGGCGACGTGCAGGCGTTCATCCAGTACTCCCGGCAGTTCACCCAGCCGCTCACGCAGGTGGCGGCGATGGCCAACGTGTTCCAGTCGGGCGTGGCGTCGATCGAGCGCGTGTTTGCCCTGCTCGACGTCGACGAGGAGTCGCCGGATCCGGGCCACCCCGCCGAGATGACCGAGCAGCGCCAGGGACGGGTGGAGTTTGCCGATGTGTCGTTCTCCTACGAACCGGACCGACCGCTGATCCGGGACCTGTCGCTCGTCGCACAGCCGGGCGAGACCGTGGCGATCGTCGGCCCAACCGGGGCCGGCAAGACCACGCTCGTCAACCTGTTGATGCGCTTCTACGACATCGATTCGGGCACGATCATGATCGATGGGGTCGATATCGCCCAGATGACCCGCCACCACCTGCGTGGCGCGATGGGCATGGTGCTTCAGGACACGTGGCTGTTCGGCGGGACGATCCGCGAGAACATCGCCTACGGCAACCTTGAGGCCTCCGAGGAGGAGATCATGATGGCCGCCAAGGCCACCTACGTCGACCGGTTCGTGCGCACGCTGCCCGACGGCTACGACACGGTGATCGACGACGAGGGCGGCAACGTGTCCGCCGGCGAGAAGCAGCTTCTGACGATCGCTCGGGCGTTTCTGGCCCAGCCGGCGATCCTGATCCTCGACGAGGCGACGTCGTCGGTCGACACCCGAACCGAGGTGCTGATCCAGCATGCGATGGCGGCGCTGCGCACCAACCGCACCAGCTTCGTCATCGCTCACCGCCTGTCGACGATCCGCGATGCTGACATCATCTTGGTGATGGACGACGGCCACATCGTCGAGCAGGGCAACCACGACGAGCTGCTGGCCGCCGGGGGCGCCTACGCAACGCTGTACAACGCCCAGTTTGCCGGCGCCGCCCGCGACGTGGTGTAGGGCGAGCAGCAAAGCCTGAGGTTCACCTGCGAAGAACCTCGATGCGGGTGGTCCCGCCGGCGATTGAATCGCGTATGTTGGAACGATGGGGCCGGGCGATAGCCAACTGGAGCGACAGTGAAGAGCCCGGTTCCTCGGCCGAAGATCTGGCGATTTGATCGGCTCATCACGGAGCATGCGTTCGACAAGCTTCGGCACATCGACTGCACGTTCGCAGAGTTCGACGCCGTCCTTGCACGGTCGACGGTGATCGAGGAAACGGTGATCTCGGAAGGGAACGTCAAGGAGCTGATCCTGATGATCGACTGGATACGTCCTCTGCATGCCGTTGTGGTTGTCGACGACCGCCGGGAGGAAGAACGAATTGTCACCGTCTACGAACCGCATGACGACCTGTGGGACGAGGGGTATCGTGTGAGGCGATGAAGCGATGCGGACAGTGTGATCAGGCGGAGAGAGTTCCGGTTCGCCGAGCGAAGCTGAGCGAGCGGAACCACAAGGTCGCCTTGGTTCTCGGGGTGCCCATGGAGGAGTGCCCCGCTTGCGGCGAGCGGTGGTTGGCATGGGACGTGGCTGAGCGTCTCGACGAAATGCTCAACAGCATGCTGGCAGGTGACATAGAGGTCGCCACCAGGCACTATGCAACCGACCTCGAGGCCGCGTAGAGCGGACGTCGTCGCGCCGGTTCCGGAGTGACGCAGGGAGTCTCGACGGCAAACCCTCTCGGTCACTTAACCGCTGAACTTGACGATGAAGCTGCTGTTAGCGGCGATCTTTTCGCCGAGCAGTACCCGGTAGGCGACCTGGCCCTTGCGGTAGCCCCGCAGCGGGATCCAGTTGGCGACGCCGGGGTCGCGCTCGGACACGGCGACGGTCACGGTGCCGTCCTCGGACATCTCGGCGGCGGCGCTGTTGATCGACGCCGGGGTGGAGCGCTGCTCCAAGGACTCGAACCAGGGGGTCGACACCACCACCGACCAGAACCGGCACGCCGGAGGCGTGAACGTGAGCGCGAGCTGTTCGTCGGTATCGAGCGTGAACCGACATCCCTGATAGGTGATGTCGGGTGTTGGGTAGAACAGCGACACCAGATCGTCGGAGACCTCGACATCTGGATCACTCTCGACCCGCGACCCCTCGGGGAAGGCCACCAGTTCGTACAGGGCGGCGTCTGCCCGGGCCTGACTGCAGATCCAGACGGCGGCGGCGTCGATCCCGGCTGCGAGGTCCGCCGGGTCGGGCAGACCGTCGATGCCTGCGCCGTCGGTTCGCTCGATCGTGATCGTTGCGGCTTGATGGTCGTGCGGATCTGAGAAGTACTCGCGCACCATGACCCAGAACGACCGGTCGTCGAGGTAAAGGCCGCCGGCGTCGTCCGTGGCGACCCCCGCGCCAACCGCGATCTCGAACGTTCCGTCAGTGGTGGTCATGTCGGTGTCGACCAGGCTCGAGACTGCGCGCACCGGTCCGCCCGGCTCGTCGCGTGAGTAGACCACCACGCCGACGTAGACGGCGTTGCCGGGCTTGATCGTCAGGGCGTAGCTGTGGGCCGACGACACCGGCATGGTCGTGTAGATCGTGTCCGGACTGTCGCCGAGAAACTTGCGGGTCGGCGACATCCACACCGTCGGCAGCGGCCGGGCCGGGTCGGCCCGCTCGACGAACAGGTCGAGGCCTGCCGAGCACAGACGCAACAGGTGCCGATGCGCATCGGCCTCCTCCGCAGCGCTGTCGAAGGGGCCCATCCCGTCGAGTGCTTCGCCCACCCGGTCGAGCAGCCGTCTCATCGCGTTGGCGGTCATGCGCGCAGGGTACCCAACCAGAACGATCGATCACGTTCTCCGGAGGGCGATCAGCGCCGCAGCGTAGGCGAAGCGGTGTGTCGCCCAATGCGCCAATATTGGGGTGTTCAGGCTCTGCGATCGCAGTTGCGCGGTGTGATGCCGTGACCACGCAGACCGCCACGGCGAGGTTGGCCGTGATGTACCAGACGCCCGGGAGCCCCAGGTTGCCGATCAGGTTCCATGCGCCGATGACCAACAGTGTCCCGACCAGCATCCGGTGATCGTCGATCGACCGGTCTGCCGTGCTGGCTGGGCGGTGATCCATCCGTTTTCCGCACAGAACGAGGATACGTGGTGCTCGGAGGGCCTCATGCGGGAGCGGTGTACGAAACCGGGTGGCTACGCTCGGGCTGTGGCACAGATCACGGTCGAGAGACGAGCCATGGGAACCCTGGTGGTAGCGAGGGGTGGACGATGAGCGGCCGGTTTTCGGGGCGTCGAGCGATTGTGACCGGAGCCAGCCGGGGCATCGGCGCCGGGGTGGCCGAGCGGTTGGCGGCGGAGGGTGCAGCGATGGCTTTGGTCGCCCGCACTGTGGAGGGCCACGATCGCCTCGTCGGCAGCCTGCAGGAGACAGCCGACCGTCTGGCCGCCTACGGCGTGCCGGTGGCGCTGGTGCCGGTCGACCTGTCCGATCCTGAGGCGCGGTCCCGGGTGGTCGACACAGCGGCCGAACGGCTGGGCGGCCCGATCGACATCCTGGTCAACAATGCAGCCGCGGCGATGTACGGCGACGTCGCCGACCTGTCGCTGAAGCGACGTCGGCTGCTCTTCGAGCTCAACGTCCACGCTCCGTTCGACCTCGCTCAGGCAGCCATCCCGGCGATGCGGGCGGCGGGGCAGGGGTGGATCGTCAACATGTCGAGCGCATCCGCCCGGTCATGGGCCGGTCCGCCGTTCGACCTCGGATCCCAGGGCGCCACCACCGCCGCTTACGGCGCTTCGAAGTCGGCCCTCAACCGCATGACCAATGGCCTAGGCGCCGAACTCCACGGCACCGGCATCCGTGTGAACACGATCGAGCCCCGGGCGGCGGTGTTGACCGAGGGCGCCGATGCGCTGGTCGGTGGCAAACTTCGGGCCGACCAGGTGGAGACCCTGGAGCAGATGGTGGAGGCGGTCGTGGCACTCTGCGACTGTCCGGCTGACGTTACCGGGGCGTCGATGGTCAGCCTCGACCTTCTCGCCGAATGGGACATCGAGGTTCGGAGCCTCGACGGCACGGCACCGGATGACAGCACCACGAACTAACAGGGGGAGATCGATGAGCAAGCCATCCGACAAGCGGATCGACTACGCAGGCAGCGTGCACGGCGAGGAGGAGATTGCCGCCGTCGTCGACGTGCTCAGCGGGTCGTCGACAGCGATGCGCATCGGCAAAAACGTTCGCAGGTTGGAGCAGTTGGTGGCGGCCACCTTCGACAAGCGACGGGGCATCATGGTCAACAGTGGCTCCTCCGCCCTGTACCTGGCCATCGAGTTGCTCCGCCCGCAACCGGGCGACGAGATCATCACCTCGCCGGTGACGTTCTCCACCGACATCTCGCCGATGGCCCGAGCCGGCGTCACCCCGGTGTTCGTCGACGTCACGCCCGACACCTACCAGCTCGACACCGATCGGCTGGAGGAGGCGGTGACCGACCGGACCACCGCCATCCTCGTGCCCAACCTGATCGGCAACTGTCCGGACTGGGACGTGATCCGCGACGTGGCCGACCGCCACGACCTCGTCGTCATCGAGGACAGCTGCGACTGCATGGGCGCCACGCTTCGGGGCACGCCGACCGGCGCCCGTGCGGACATGTCGCTCACCAGCTTCGCCCTGTCGCACATCATCACCGCCGCCGGCACCGGCGGCATGATCTGTCTCGACGACGACGAGTGGGTCGACCGGGCACTCAAGCTGCGCCGTTGGGGTCGCCGAAGCGAGGTGGCGCTGTGGGGCTCCAAACGGGGCGCCCCGGTCGAGGAGGGGGAGCGGCGGTTCTTCTCGCAGCTGCCAGACGGGCAGACCTACGACGACCTGTTCATCTTCGACGAGCTCGGCTGGAACTTTGAGCCGTCCGAGCTGTCGGCCGCGTTCGGTGTGGTGCAGATGGGCCGCCTCGACGGGTTCCTCGAGCGTCGCAAGGCCAACGAGGCCCAGCTCACCGACTTCTTCGGCGGCCACACCGAGCACTTCGTGCTGCCCCGGCTCACCCCCGACATCGACACCGCCTGGCACATGTACCCCATCCAGATCCGACCGGACTCGCCGATCGACCGGGGTGAGTTCCAGCTGCACATGGAGCGGGCGGGCGTGGACACCCGCATGGTGTGGACCGGCAACGCCACCCGTCAGCCGGCTTTTGCCGACATCACGTTCCGCCAGCCGGCCGACGGCCTGCCCAACGCCGACCGTGTGATGGAGACCGGCCTGGTGCTGCCCTGCAACCATGCGATCGACGACGACGGCGTCGCTTACATCTGCGAGACGGTCACCGCCTACCTGGACGGGTTGCCGGCGGGCGGTGCCTAGCATCCGGGCATGGCGCTCACTTCGTATCGCAACGACGGGCTGACCTTCGAGGTCGATGACAGCGGCGGTGCGGCCGAGGCGGTGGTGCTGTTGCACGGCTTCCCCCAGACGCGCACCAGCTGGGCGGGGCTGACGCCGCACCTGGTGGGTGCCGGCTACCGGGTGCTCGCCCCCGACCAGCGGGGCTACTCGCCCGGCGCCCGCCCGAAGCGTCGGCGCGACTATGCGATCGGACGCCTGGTCGGCGACGTCCTAGCACTGGCCGATGCGGCCGGACTCAAGCGCTTTCACGTGCTGGGGCATGACTGGGGCGGAGGTGCCGGCTGGGCGCTCGCCGAGGCCCATCCCGAGCGGCTGCTGTCGCTGACCTCGCTGTCGACGCCCCATCCTCGGGCGATGGCAGCGTCGATGGTGCGCAGCAACCAGGCCCTCAAGAGCTGGTACATGCTGGCGTTCCAGTTGCCGTGGCTGCCGGAGGCGATCATCGAGTCGAACGCCGGCGGCGAGCGGGTTCGTGGGGCGTTGATCGACGCGGGCATGGCCCCCGCCGAGGCGGACGACAGCATGGAACTGCTGCGCAACGGGGCAGCGCGAGGTGCCCTCGGTTGGTACCGGGCCCTGCCCTTCGCCGGCAGCCAAGAGAGTCGCCCGACCGAGGTGTCCACGCTGTACATCTACAGCACCGGCGATGTGGCGCTCAGCCGCAAGGCGGCCGACCTGACCGAGAACTACGTGCGCGGGCCCTATCGCTACGAGGTGCTCGAGGGCGTCAGCCACTGGATCCCCGACGAGGCCGCCGACACGGTGGCGCCGATGATCCTGGAGCACCTCGCCTGAGGCGGTCATCCGCCCTAATTGTCATTCAAATGTGTCCCGGCGACGTCATAGCGGCGTGTGGACCCAGTTGAAGCTGAAGCGGGGTCAGCCGGTGAAGGCGGCGGTGACCTCGTCCAGCTGGTCCTTGCGGGCGGCGATAGCGACCCGATCGCCGGCAGCCAGCGGACGATCGCCGTCGTACTCGACGACCTCGGGCGTCTGATCGCGGATCACCCCGAGCAGGACGGCCTCGGGCTGCCACGGCACGAGCAGTTCGGACGGGCGGTGGCCGACGCTGGGAGCGCCTTCGAGCACGCGCACCGTGTCGACGATCACCGTGTCGCCTGCGACCTTGGGGTCCTCGGACACGTCGATGGCAAAGCGGGCACCCAGCAGCAGTGCGCCGACCATGACCGACTGCTCCACGGTCAGCTCGGTGGTGTCGACCTCATCTGGGTCATGGCCGGGCTCGCTGATGCCGATCGACCGCTGGCCGTCGAGGTGAGCGACAACGACAAACTGTCGTCCTGGCGAGAGTTCGATCTCGAAGCGTTGCCCCACGCCGGGCAGTGCCTGCTCGCGGACGTTGATGTCCATGCTTGGGCTGCTCATTGGGCGACCCGAGCCTCGATACTCGGCAGTATGCAGTGCTCATCCCGTCGCATGGTTCGACCATAGCCCTGGCGTTTCGTAGCGGCCATCGCGGTCATGACGACCCGCAGAGGGCCGGGCGGTGGTCGAAGCGTCTACAGCCCGATGGAGTTGAGCGGTGAGTCGTTCCAGCCGTCGACGTCTGCGAAGTAGCCGAGTACGGAGCGGGAGCCGTCTTGCCATCGGCCGTGGCGGCAGACGGCGAGGAGGTCGGCGCCTGAGCAGCGGGGTTCGGTGGCGAACCCGCGGCGGAGTGAGTGTCCGGACACGGTGTTGGGGTCGATGCCGGCGTTGTCGGCGTGGCGTTTGAGGATGTGTCCGACTGCTTCGCCGGTGAGCCGCTTTCCGGGGTTGCCGTGCCGGTCGATCGTTCGGAACAGCGGCCAGTCAGGTTTGGGGGTGTCGTCGTGTTCGAGTGCCTCATCGTGGGGGAGCGTGACTCCGATGAGGGTGTGACTGGGCAGGTTTGTGTGTGGGCTCCGTGGGGGAGCGCAACGGCGGCTCATTCTGCGTTCTGGTCGGTTTTGGATCGTCGGAGTTACAGCTCGGCGCCGAGGTCGCTGACGGTGATGTCGGAGGTGTTGAGGGCGACGAGCTCGGAGCGGCGCAGCGCTCCGGCCCAGCCGACGAGGATCAGTGCCCGGTCGCGGGTGGCGGCGGGGCCGGTGCAGTGTCGAAGCATGGCTCGAAGGTCGGCAACGGTGAGCGCTTGGGCTTTGCGGGTTCGTTCACCTGCGTCGGCGCGGTCGGTGGCGGCGGTGCGGATGACCGCTCGGGCCAGTTCAGTCGATGGCGGGTCGGTTTCCGCGACGGCGTGGGCGTTGCGGATAGCGGCGACGGCTCGTGCATGGTTGACGGGGCCCGGCCGGCGTCGGCCAGATGGTTGCAGTAGCCGGCAAGTGTTTCGGCGGTTGCGGGTAGGGGAGTGCGGCCGTGTTCGGCGCACCAGGTAGAGAACCTGGCCCAGTCCCCTGAGTAGGCGCGGCGGGTTTCGGTCGGAACGGACCGCTCGAGGCGGGCCAGCGTCGACGCGCTCATTGCCCGATCGGGGCTCATCACAACGGTCGGTGTGGTGACGGTCGGCGCTGGGTTCTGAGTCACGGTAAGAGTATTACCGGGACTCAGTCGCCTAACCTCTGATCCCGTGGAATGGGCGAGGCGCTCGTCCAGCATGTGCAGAGCCGACCTGAGCCCGCTCAGCACTCCAGCGAGCGAAGCCGTCCTAGCTCCTGAGTAGGTGCAGGGGTTTCGGCTGCGACGGACCGCCTAAGTCGGGTCAGCGTCGAAACTCTTCTGTAGGGGAGGGATTCTTCGGGTCATCCAGCCTCACCCCACCGGCTCAGTATGTTGATTTTAGGAACTGGCACCGTACATTCGTTTGAATGAGATTGGCTTCGAATCGGTCAGGGCTGAAGGTGGGGGTACTTCTGCTTGTCGTGGCGTGCGCACTGCCGGTTGCATGCGGCGGTGGCGAGGGTGTTTCGACCCGAGCCGAGGAAGGTGCTCCGTTCTCCGAAGGTGCTCCTTTGGCGGTCGGCTTGGCAGGCGGGAATGGATGGGTGGCCAGCGTCGGGAAGAACCCGGCCCTTTGGCACACGGTTGAAGGCCGCGAGTTCACTCGAGCGACGGAGCTGGGGGATTTGGTGGTGACGAGCATGCTGGGCTTCAACGACAACATCGTCGTGTCGGGGCTGCTCTGTGACCAGGGGAGAGAGGACATGCGGTGTCCGAATGGAGGGACGAGTGTTCTCCGCTCGTTCGATGCTGACGGGAACGAGACCTGGACCCTCAAACTCGGAGCAACGAAGTCCGACTCGATCGGTGGTGCACGACTCGCTGGTGTGGTCGGCGACCAAATGGTGGTCGAGACCGACGACTCGGTGGTTTGGATTGGTTCAGACGGGAAGATCGAGCAGACGCTTCCCAGCCCCAGCGCTCCAGTATGTGTGCTGAAAGGCGGACCGGTGGCGTTGAGAACGTCTGGTTCCGGTCAGGCTCCGGACCCTGGCACCCCTGTAACGGCGGTCGCCAACGGCAAGCCGAGCGAGGTCGAGTTCCAGCTGTTGCAGCCGAAAGCGGATCAATGGGTGGAGCTTCCCGGTGGTTCGACGAAGGTTTCGGGTACGGCCCCTTTTGGTAGTTGTAGCAACGGGTCCGCCGAGATTGAAGGAGATGTGGCCACGCACCTGCCGACCCTCCGCTGGGAGGATTCCGGTCAACGCTGGAACCAACTCGAGGGTGGATCAACAGTCCCTGATGCTCCGAACGAGGTTGTGGCAACGGCGAGCGGAAGCGGGAACGGCTATGCGCTCGATACCGGGACGGGAGAGGTGCTGAGGCGCGCCACAAACAGGCTCGACATGGCCGAGACGGCAGTTCTGTTCGAGCAGGTACGCGACAAGCCACCTCACGAGGTGTCTCTCGTGGTTGCTGACGGTGGCGACGACGGTGAGGTCTTCGCATGTGCGACAGCGGCTCAGACGTCTTGCCAGTTGGTGGCCTCTGGGGGAAGCGGCTCATGAAGACTCGAATGCGGCATGGTCCAGCACTGCTCTTGGAGAGCTTCTCAACGATCGCCGAAGGCACCGCCGGGGGCCGTCACCGATCAGAGCGACGCCGCTGGGGCCGAACCTAGTTCCCTACAAGACGTGGCCGGCGCGACCTCATCCACCCGGTTCTGGGTCCCGGTAATGAACACCATTACCGGGAGTCAGAAGCCCCGCCGATCAGTGGGATCTCACATGCGTCGCGTGCGGTGACCCCTGGAACTCGCCGACCACCATGCCCCTTGACGGCGACTTCTAGGTCGCTGGACCTATGAATCAGCGCACCACATGGGCCGGCTCCGCCGTTGCACCCGTCTGCGATGCGTCCACGATGCGCTTGCCGACCGGGCACCCCACGGGTGGTGTCCGGAACTCGCTGGCGCGCTCGAGCTCGTTGCCGATCCCGGCCGGGCCGGCTTTGGTGATCGGACGGTAGTGAGCCGTCTGTCGATCGGGCGATGTTCCGGAGATGACGACGCCTGATTCGCCAGCGCACAGTGCAACCGACGACACCTGAGGGTCCTCCCAAAAGTTCGGCTCCTCGACACCGGTCCCGGTGTCCAGGTCGAACGTCACCAGTATGGCGGCCGGTTGGTTCATATTGGCCCAAACAGCAAACGACGGCGCACACGCCAACCTCACGTCTTCCACCCCGACCGCATCAGCGTTCAGGACGACCGTACCTAACGTGGCCCACACTGCGTCTTCGCCAATCGGCGATCGGTGCAGGCTCACCGGTTTGGCAGCGATGCCGTTATCGCTGGATTGCGAGACGGCGTACATCGCGTCGTCTTGGCCGCAGACCGACGATGCGCCAACCCCTTCAGGGAGGTCTGTCGTCGTTGCGTCGCCGGTGTCGAGGTTGATGAAGGAGAGAACCGGACTGCCGTTGAGCGGCTCGGCGACGATGGCAAGCGTGTCGTCGGTCGCAGCGACGGGCGTCATCAGCATGGCTTCGTCCGACACCGATCGTTGAAGGTCGATCACCGTGTCGCCCCCAGGTGAGATCCGGATCAACCGTGGCGTGGGTTGCCCACACCCAAAGCCAGTGTCGCCGGTCCCTACGGGCACGGGGCAGCGATTCTCAAGAAGGAAAGCCGTGTCGTTGGGAGCCGCAATCGCGAAAGCGGTGAACACGAAGCTGTCGCCGAGGCCGTCGATCCTGGTGCTACCGACCTCCTCACCCTCCGAATCGAACCGGCGATAAACGTCCACAACGTCGACAAATTTCGACGATTCCCCGACCCGCTCCTCGAAATACACGCCACCGCCGGACCAGACCTCGTCTCCTACGACGAACGTGGACACCCCCTGCGCCACGGCGCCATCGGGCCGATCGGCTGTTGACCCAGGACCCGACGTCGGGGATCGTCCCTCGGCATCTTGAGCCGGCCCCGTGCACCCGATCGTCGCTGCACAGACGGCGACGATCGACAGCACCCTACGCAGCCAAGCCATCCGGCCTCGTGCCCCCAACATCGCCACTCCTCTTCCAATCCCACCCTGAACGTGTCACCCCATCCCGCCACGTGTCAACGGTCCAGCGCTCAGCCGACAGCTCTCACGCCAGACCTCAACGGCGAAATCTCAAAAACGAGCGGAACTGGACAGCTCGTCAACGTTTGCGAGAGGGGCGATCGGCGCTACCATCCGCCGGTTTTCTGAGTCACGGTAAGGAACGTTACCGGGAGTCACGAACCGAATTTCAGGTCCAACGCTTTTCTCAGATGTCCGGCGGCTGCATCAAGGCGCTTCTGGTAGGTGGATGAAGGTCTGTAGTATGTGTTCATGTCTGAAGTCATACAGGTGGCGTTTCAGGTGCCGATCGATGACCTCAGGCGGTTGGACGCAACCGTGCCGGACGAGTTTCCGTCGCGGGCGGCAGCCCTCCGGTCGATCCTGGATGCGTGGTTGACGGATCGCCGCTCGTTGGAGATAGATCGCCAACTGGAACGGGGTTACGCCGAGGTGCCAGAAGCGACAGCGACGACGGCCGCATTGTCCGACGCTGCGATCGAGGGACTCCGTGCAGCCGACCTCGACTGGTAGCCCACCTCGTTGAGGCGACATTTGGCTGGCCGACCTCGACAAGCTGCGACCGGTGGTCATCATGCATCGGGACTTTGCCGGTCGCCGCCTGAAGGCGGTGTTGGCTGCGCCCCTGACATCGACGATTCGGGACGTGCCGACCGCTGTGGCACTGGGCCGCGAGGATGGGCTGGATCGCCGATGCATTGCGTCGCTGGACAACCTCACGCTGGTGCCGGTCGATCGGCTGGCCCAGCCGATCGGGCGCCTGTCAACTGAGCGTATGGGGGAGCTCTGCGAAGCCTTGATGGTGGCGGTGGACTGCTGAGCCAGAAACGGGTCTGAGCCCGGTGGGCTCGACCGATGGCACATCGATCGCGCCATGCATGACCGGCTTAGGGGTGGTCGCCCTCGTCGGCCGACTCCGATGTCGGCGCAGCGAACGCCGCCTCCAGCTGGTCCTGGTGCTCGTGTTCGGCGGCTACCAGCAGCTGGTCGCGAGCGGTGATGACGGTGCTGCCTTGGGGCATGAAGCTCTCCGAGCCGCGCCTGACCAGCACGATCAGCACTCCCTGAGGGAGGGCGAGGTCGACCAGCTGGCAGCCGACCGCATGGGCGCTCGGCTCGACGAGGATCTCGTGCAGTTGGGGACCCTCGTCGCCGGTGATCACCGTGTCGAACGAGCCGGTGGCCGTCGACCGGGCGTCGGGCGGTGCGGTGATGCCCAGCGCCTTGGCCGCGAACGGAATGGAGGTGCCCTGCACCAGCACCGAGGTGAAGACGACGAAGAACACGACGACGAACAGTTGCTCGCCGCCGGGCACCCCGGCGGCCACCGGGAACGTCGCCAGGATGATCGGTGCGGCGCCCCGCAGGCCGACCCACGACACGAAGCCGACCTCACGAACCGGCATCCGGAAGGGCAACAGGGTGAGGACGACGGCGATCGGTCGGGCGACCAGCATGAGCACGGCGGCGATCGCCAGGGCGGGCAGCGCCACCGACGGGATGCGGCTGGGGTGAACGAGCAGGCCCAGCAACACGAACATCGAGATCTGCATCAGCCAGGCGATGGCATCGTGGAAGCGAATCAGGCTGCGCTTGTGCAGGTAGTCGTAGTGCGCCAGCGTCACCCCGGCCACGTAGACGGCGAGGAAGCCGCTGCCGCCGATGTGGTTGACACCCTCGAGCGTCAACAGAACGAAACCGAACGTCATCACCGGGTAGAGGCCGTCGTGGTCCAGGTGGAGGCGGTTGATCGCCCAGACGGCACCACGCGCCAGCACGAACCCGGCCAGCGCCCCAACGCCCATCTGGACGACGAACGAGCCGAGGATGCGGACCGGCTCGGTCTCGCCCGTGGTGATCACCGAGATGATCGCCAGCGTCAGAAACACCGCAGCCGGGTCGTTGCTGCCCGACTCGAGCTCGAGCATCGACGCCAACTTTCCGTCGATGCGCACCCCGCGGGAGCGCAGGATGGAAAAGACGGCAGCAGCGTCGGTCGAGGCGATCACCGCGCCGAGCAGCAGTCCCTGCTGGGTTGAGATATCGAGCAGGACGATGGCGATCCCGCCGAGGAGGCCGGCGGTGATCACCACGCCGATGCTGGCCAACGCGATGCCTTGACCCAGTACCGGACGGATGTCGCGGAAGCGGGTTCCCAACCCGCCGCTGAACAGGATGTAGGCGAGGGCGATAATGCCGAAGTTGCGGGCCAGCTCGAAGTCGTCGAACTCGATTCCGATCAGGCCGTCGGTCCCGGCCAGCATGCCGATGCCCAGGAAGAGCAGCAGGCTGGGCACACCAAGGCGGGCCGAGGTCTTCGAGGCGATGACCCCGGCGATCAGCAGCCCGGCGGCGGCAAGGATCCAGGGTTCAGGCGCCACGGCGATGACTCAGTGATCGGTGATGGTCAAGGGGAATGGACGGCTTCCAGTCGACTCGGGCCCCCGGTCGGTGCGGTCGATGGTAGTGCCTCAGACGGGCTCATAGCGCAGAGCGACGGCCCCCGATCCGAACTCCTGTCGCCCCACCAGCCGCAGTTCGACCCGCTCGTGCAGGCCGGCCAACAGCGTCGGTCCGTGGCCCGCCACCACGGGTTGCACGACGAACTCGTACTCGTCGATCAGCCCCAGATTCGCCAGGGCCAGCGGGAGGGTCACACCGCCCACGAACAGGCCGTCGCCCGGCTGCGCCTTCAGGTCCCGAACGGCCGTGCCCAGGTCACCCTGAACCAGTTCGGAGTTCCAATCGACCTGGTCCAGCGTGCTGGACACGACGTACTTCTTCGCCCCGTCGATCGTCCGGGCAAACGGGATCATCTCATCGGGCATCGAGTCCGGCCACTCTCCCGTTGCCGGCAGCCGCCACGCTTCCTCCATCATCTGGTAGGTCACCCGGCCGAAGAGCAAGGCATCGGCACGTCCCAGGCTGGCTGCCCAGTAGCGATGCGACTCCTCGTCCGGGATCCCCTCCCGGTGATCGCAGCAGCCGTCAAGGGTGACGTTGATCGAGTAGCGAAGTGGTCTCATCGGTTGCTCCCTCAGTGCGTCGCCGGCATCCGGCCGATCTCCAGAAAGACGGACGCCGCCGCCGTTTCTCATCGCGTTGCTGGTTGATCGTTCTCTAGTGTTGCGCCGATCGGCGACGGATGAGGATCGGCAGATGACGACAACGCAGGCGAACGGCTCCGGGGGCGACGGCCTCAAGATCACGATGGTCGGGGCGGGTGGCATGTCGTTTGGGCCGACGATGGTCAACGACGTCGTCCACACGGCGGGGCTGCGCGGCGCCCGCTTGGTGCTCCACGACGTCAACGCTGAGCGCCTGGACCGCGCCTACCGCTTTGCCGCCAAGCTGAACGCCGCCGGGGGCGCACCGATCGTGCTCGATCGGACAATCGATCCGACCGCCGCCCTTGAGGGCGCCGACTTCGTGCTGGCCAGCGCCGAGTTTGACCGCTTCGAGCACTGGCGTCAGGACTACGAGGTGCCCAACCGGCACGGCGCCCGTCAGATCACCGGCGAGAACGGTGGTCCGGGGGCGGTGTTCCACTCGCTGCGCTCGATCACGAACACGCTGGGTATTTGCGCTGACATCGAGAGGCACTGCCCCGATGCCCTGCTGATCAACCTGACCAACCCGATGAGCCGCGTCACCCTGGCGATCAACCGGGCCACCAACGTGCGCAACGTGGGCATGTGCCACGAGATGCCGATGGGTGTCAGGCGGTTGGCCCGGCGGCTGCGGGTGAACCCCGACGACATCGAGGCGCGGGCCTCGGGCATCAACCACTTCACGTTCTTCACCGAGCTTCGCAACCGTCGCACCGGCGAGGACCTGCTGGGAAAGGTGCGGGCCTGGTACGAGCGGTCCTTCTTCGACTACTCGCCCCGCACCCAGCGGGTGGCCCGCTTTTTGGATCGAACGATGGCCGGTGCGGGGCTGGTCGAGTTCAACTACATGCCGCTGGTGGCCCACGTGGTGCGCGACTACGGCCTGGTGCCGTGCTCGGTCGACAGCCACATCGGCGAGTACCTGCCCTTCGCGCTCGACACCAGCGACTGGATGCCCACGCCGATCGACTTCCACCAGCCCTTCGCCGAGGTGGCCGAGCGTGCCGCCGCCTGGGCGGCCGACACCAGGGTGCCGCTGCCCCTCCAGGTGGCGGGCATGTCCGGCGAGGAGGTGATCGCCATCATCGACGCCATGTGGAACGACGACTCGACGCGGCTGATGGCGGTGAACGTGCCCAACGACGGGCTGCTGAGCGACGTCGCCGAGGGAACCATCGTCGAGGTGGGCGCCATCGTCGACGGTGACGGCATCCATCCCGACGTGATGGCGCCGCTGGGCGAGCCGCTGGCCGGGTGGGTCAACACCCAGGCGGCGCTGCAGGAGATGGTCGTCGACGCTGCGCTCACCGGCGATGCCGACCTTGCCTTCCAGGCGCTGCGGGAGGATCCGTGCTCGCCGCCCGACGAGGCGTCGTGCCGGGCGATGTTCGCCGAGCTTCATCAGCTCCAGGCCGACAAGCTGCCGTTCTGATGGCCGAGCGGCTGGGTGAGCTGGGGTTCTACACGTTGGCGGGTGCCCCCGAGTCGCCCCGGGAGCTGATCGAGGAGGTGGCCCAGGCCGAGGCGCTGGGCCTGGGCACGGTGTTCCTGTCCGAGCGCTTCGACCTGAAGGAGGCGGCCACGATCACCGGCGCGCTCGGCGCGGTGTCGACGGACCTGCGCATCATCACCGCTGCGACCAACCACAACACCCGCCACCCGATGGTGACCGCGTCGCACGCCACGACGATGCACCGCCTGACCGGCGGCCGCTACGTGTTGGGCATCGGCCGGGGCATCGGGCCGCTCTTCGACGCCTACGGCATCGCCAAGATCACCACCGCGCAGATGGAGGACTTCGCCGGCGTGATGCGCCGGTTGTGGCACGGCGAGATGATCTTCAACCACGACGGTCCCATCGGCAGCTATCCGGTGCTCCGGCTGAACCCCGACTTCGACGAGGACATCGAGCTGTCGCTGGTGGCCTTCGGCCCCAACTCGTTGGCGCTGGGCGGCCGGGCGTTTGACCACGTGGTGCTGCATACCTTCTTCACCGACGAGACGCTGCAGCGCTGCGTCGCCACGGTGAAGGGGGCGGCCGAGCAGGCGGGCCGCAACCCGGACGACGTCACGGTGTGGTCGTGTTACGCCACCGTCGGCGACCACCTGAGCGAGGCGCTGCGGCTGCGCAAGACCGTCGGCCGGCTGGCCACCTACCTGCAGGGCTACGGCGACCTGCTCGTCGACACCAACGGGTGGGACCCGGTGGTGCTCGATCGCTTCCGGGCCGACGCGGTGGTCGGCTCGTTTTTGAGCGCCATCGACGGGACCGCCACCGACGGGCAACTCGAACACATCGCCACGCTGTTGCCCGAGGAGTGGCTGGCACCGGCGGCCACCGGCAGCGCCACAGCGTGCGCAGCAGCCGTGCGAGGCCAGATGGCGCTGGGCGCCGACGCAGTGATCATGCACGGCGCCACCCCGACCGAGCTCACCCCGATCGTTGAGGCCTACCGGGCGGGGACCGCATAGGTCGCAGACGAGTCGCCGTCGTGCCGGTGGTCTATCCCTCCGTCACGCGAACCGTGCGACCTTCGGCCCTCAGGGCATCCTCAAGCCGTGGCGATGACACCGAGAGATACACATCGGCCTTGAGGTGGACGGCCGCCGCCAGGGCTTCGCTACCGAGCAGATTGAGTTGATGCCGCCGACGGAGCTGGCCGATCCGTGGAGCCAGGGTTCGGAGGCTGACTAGGCCGACCTCGTCCGGCAGTTCCAAGAGGGCCGCCACAGCACGCTCATGTGCTTCCGGAGGAAGCGCCCGGAACGGTGCGGACAGCGTGCCGTCGCGCTCGGTTGCGCTGAGAACAGCCTGGCAGAGGCGGACGTACCAGCAGCCCGATGTGTACAGCTGGCCGCTGCCGAGACTCTCGCCCGTTCGGAGGTAGAGGCTGAGCAGCTGATCATCGACGAGTTGGGTCATTCGGTCGCCAACTCAGCGTCTCCAAACCCGTCTTGGGCCGACTCCCAGTCCGTGGCGGCGACGGCGTCGAGCGCCTGATCGCGCAGTAGGTGGATGCCTCCCGGGACCAACACCACCGCATCGCCGACGTCGAGGAAACCGACGCTTCCACCCTCGTTGAGACCCCATCGACGTCGAGCCTCGGCTGGAAGGCTCATTTGGCCTCTGGTCGATACCTTGAGTTCTCCGGAGCTGCCCATAGCGTCAAGCTACTCCGGCTCACAAGGTGAGTTGGTGACGCGCTTTGTAGGCCATGAGGCGCCGTCCTGCGGCATGATGTAATCGACCGATGATGCGCTTGGAGCCTTCATGCAGAGACGGGTGATGCTGGATCCCGATGCCGAGCAGTTGGTGCGCCGACGCATGCGAGGGCGGGGCGTGACGTTCGACGAGGCGCTGAACGACGCCTTGCGGAGCGGAATGGCCGTCTCGGCTCAGCCATTTTCCACGGAGACGGCTGCGATGGGCGAGCCCCGGGTCAACCTCGACAGGGCGCTTCGGGTTGCCGTCGACCTGGAGGACGAAGAGCGAACTTGGCCCATGGGCTGAGATCGGGCGAGCCCTTGCCAGGTTCGCTACGCACTCAGCAGGGCGGTGAGGGCGTCGGTCCAGGACCGTCGGATCTGTTGTCGTGACCGCTGGTGGGTTTCGCTCTGGAGTTCCCACGACTCGATCGAGGTGAGCGAGTCGACGATGGCGGCCAGGTCGTCGGCCCGGTCAGGGGTCAGCCCGGCGAGTTCCTCGGCGAAGTGGGTGCGGATCTGAGCGGCCGAACCGGCCCGGGTTTCGGCCACCGTCGTGGCGAAGCGGGGCATCTCGAGCGCCCGCAGCCGGGCGATGTGGGCCATGGGGGCGATGGCGTCGTACAGGTCGAGCCGGGCCTCGACCAGCCGGGCGATCCGCTGGCGGAGCGGACCCGCGCCCAGCCGGGGAACCTCGAAGAGGGGCGCGAACCGCTCGAAGTAGCGCTCGATCGTGTGCTCCCGGAGGTCGTCCAGCCCATCGAAGTATCGGAACACCGACGACACCGAGACCCCGGCCCGCTCGGCGATCGCCTCGACGCCGGGCAGGGTGTGACGCTCCTGAAGCAGCTCGAACAGCGCATCGACCACGGCGGCCCGACCCCGCTCGCGCCGGGCCCGCCGGCCATCGATCGGCACGGCAGCGGCACCTGGCTCGACCTCGGGGGACACGTTCGCCATCGTCCCACCGTAGACGGACCGAGAACTTCTGCGATCCCGACTCCTCATATCTAATGACAGTGTTACTCTCACTATCGCTGAACAGCTGCGAGGGGAACCGATGAAGACCATCCGCACGCCGGACGATCGTTTCGACGATCTGCCCGGCTTTCCGTATGCACCCAACTACGCCGAGGTGTCGGCGGACGGAACCGATGGGGCCACCCTGCGGGTCCACTACCTGGACGAGGGTCCGGCCGACGCCGACCCCATCGTGTTGATGCACGGCGAGCCGACGTGGAGCTACCTGTACCGCCACATGATCGGCCCGCTGGTCGACGCCGGGCACCGGGTGATCGCCCCCGACATGGTCGGCTTCGGGCGCAGCGACAAGCCCACCGAGCAGGGCGACCACAGCTACGCCCGCCACGTGGAGTGGATGACGGGCCTGGTGTTCGACCACCTCGACCTGCGCCACATCACCCTGTTCTGCCAGGACTGGGGCGGGCTGATCGGGCTGAGGCTGGTCGCCGCCGAGCCGGACCGCTTCGACCGCGTGGTCGTCGGCAACACCGGGCTGCCGACCGGCCACGGAGCACCCAGCGAGGCCTTCCTGGCCTGGCAGAGCTTCAGCCAGAGCGCCGACGACTTCCCGGTCGGGGCGATCATCGGGGCGGGTTGCACGACCGAGCTGAGCGCCGACGTGGTCGCCGCCTATGACGCGCCGTTCCCCGACGACGCGTTCAAGGCCGGTCCACGCGTCATGCCGGCGCTGGTCCCGACCAGCACCGCGGACCCGGCCAGCGCCGCCAACATCGCCGCCTGGGAGGTGCTCGGCAGCTTCGAGCGCCCCCTGCTGACCGCCTTCAGCGACGGCGACCCGATCACCGCCGGTGGCGCAGCGCCGTTCGAGTCGAAGGTGCCCGGAGCGCAGGGCCAGCAACACAGCGTCATCAAGGGCGGCGGCCACTTCCTCCAGGAGGACCGGGGCCCACAGCTGGCATCGGTGATCGACCGATTCATCGCCGACAACCCGGTGGACACGCCGCAGTGAGCAGCACGGAGCGCAGCCTGACGATCGATCACCCCATCGGCCAGGTGTGGGAGCGACTCGCCGACTTTGCCGCCATTTCCGCGTGGGCGGACAACGTCGACCACTCCTGTCTGCTCCGTCGTAGCGTCGGCAGCCCGGCGACCGGAGTGGGCGCGGCCCGCCGGGTCCAGGTGGGGCGCCGAGCGCTGATCGAGACCGTGACGGTGTGGGACGCGCCCCACCGCCTGGCCTACGGGATCGAGGGGCTTCCGCCGGTGGTGAAACGGGTGCAGAACGAATGGTCGTTGACCGCTCCCCACGCCGGTGAGGTTCAGTACACCGTCGTCACCGTGACGACCACGGTCGACTGCGGGTCACGCCCGCCCCAACTGCTGGTCGCCAAGCTGCTTGGTCGCCGCCTGGCAACCGATTCCGAGACGATGCTGGCCGGCCTGGCCGCTGCGATGAAGGAGCCGTCCCATGCCTGAGACCACAGCGACGACCCGCCCGGACGTGATCGTGATCATGACCGACGAGGAGCGGGCCATTCCGCCGTACGAGAGCGACGAGCTGCTCACCTGGCGGCGCGACACGCTCGCCGGGCGACGTTGGTTCGATGACAACGCCGTTACCTTCGCCCGGCACTACACCGGTTCGCTCGCTTGCGTGCCCAGCCGTCCGACACTGTTCACCGGGCAGTACCCCGACGTGCACGGGGTGACCCAGACCGACGGGCTGGGCAAGTCGGCCGACGACTCCCGCCTGCGTTGGCTGCGAGAAGGCGAGGTGCCCACGCTGGGTAACTGGTTTCGGGCCGCCGGTTACGACACCCATTACGACGGCAAGTGGCACATCAGCCACGCCGACCTGATCGACCCGGAGACTGGCGAACCGCTGGCCACCAACAATGACGATGGCGACATCGACCCCGCAGCGGTGCAGGCCTACCTGGACGCCGACCTGCTCGACCCGTTCGGGTTCTCCGGCTGGGTGGGGCCCGAGCCCCACGGCGCGCCGCTGGCCAACGCCGGCATCCGGCGCGACCCGCTAATCGCCGCCCGGGTGGTCGCCTGGCTCGAGGACCGCTACGCCCGGCGGGCCGCCGGCGATGCGGACGCCCTGCGCCCGTTTCTGCTGGTGGCCAGCTTCGTCAACCCGCACGACATCGTGCTGTTTCCGGCGTGGCTGCGGCGCAACCCGGTCGAGCCGTCGTCGCTCGACCCGCCGGCGGTGCCGCCGCCGCCCACTGCGGATGAGGACCTGTCGACGAAGCCGGCCGCCCAGATCGCCTACCGGGCCGCCTATCCGACCGGCTACGGCCCGCCGGCGATCGTCGAGCGCGCCTACAGCGCCAACGCCCAGCAGTACCGCGACCTGTACTACCGCCTGCACGCCGAGGTGGATGATCCGATCGACCGGGTGCGACGCTCGGTCACGGGGGAGGCGGTGCTGGTGCGCACTTCCGATCACGGCGATCTGCTCGGCGCCCACGGCGGACTGCACCAGAAGTGGTTCAACCTGTACGACGAGGCAACCCGGGTGCCGATGGCGATCGCCAGGGTGGGCGAGGGTGCCACGACCGGCCGGACGATCGACGACATGTGCACCTCGCACGTCGACCTCGTCCCCACGCTGTTGGCGGTGGCCGGCATCGATCAGGCGGCGACGGCCACGCAGCTGGCGGACGACTTCTCCGAGGTACACCCGCTGCCGGGCCGCAGCCTGCTCGGCGTGGTCGACGGCACCGACGAGCCCGACCCCAACCGCAGCGTCTACCTGATGACCCGCGACAACGTGCTCGAGGGGGACACCGGCCTGTCCGGCGCCGCACGTCGCCTGAAGCGCACGACCGTGCCGGAGCCGCTGCGCATCAACGTGCCCGCCCACGTCGCCGCCAACTTCGAGGGCGTCGTCGCCCGGGTCCCCGACGCCGATGCCGCCGGGGGGGACGGCCACCTGTGGAAGCTGGTGCGCACCTTCGACGATCCGGCCACCTGGACCGAACCCGGCGTGCGCCACCTGGCGGCCGACGGCGCCGGCGGACCGCAGTACCGCACCGAACCGCTCGACGATCAGTGGGAGCTGTACGACCTGAACGCCGATCCGATCGAAGCGGCCAACCTGGCGCCCGATCGCAGCGATCCGGCGGCGGTGTTCACCCACCTGCGGATGGTGCTCAAGGAGCAGCGTGCGGCGTCGGTGCCCGAGCGCAACGAGCCGTGGCCCTATGCGGTGCGTCAGCCGTCCGTGCCCGACGCACGGCAGCCACCGCCGCCCGCCCGCCTGCTGCGCCGGTTGGTGCAGCGCCTCGGGATGCACCCCGAGGACACCGACCCCTCACCCGAGCTCAACCTGGTGGGCCGCCGGGCGCTGATCGTGTGCACCAACCACGGCTGGCTGGATATCGGCAAGCCCACCGGCGTGTTCGCCAGCGAGATGACCGTGCCCTACTACGCCTTTCTCGACGCCGGCATGGACGTCGACCTGGCCAGCCCCGAAGGCGGGCTCATCCCGGTGGACCCGATGTCGCTCAAGCCCATAATCCGCAGCGCGAGCGACGACCGCTTCCTCGCCGACGACCAGCTGCGGGACAAGGTGACCGACTCGCTGGCGATCGGCGGGCTCGACGTGGGCGACTACGACCTGGTGTTTTTGGCCGGGGGCTGGGGCGCGGCGTTCGACTTTGGATTCTCCGAGCCCCTCGCCGAGGCGATGACCAGGGCGAACGACCTGGGCAAGGTGATCGGCGGCGTCTGCCACGGTCCGCTGGGGTTGATCGGTGCCAAGGCTGCCGACGGCACCCCGTTGGTGGCCGGGCGCAAGGTGTCGGCGGTCACCGACAAGCAAGTGTCGGAGCTGGGCATCGAGTCGACGCCGCACCACCCCGAGACCGAGCTGAGGCGCATGGGTGCCCGCTTCGAGTCCGAGACCAGGTTTCGCGATCCGCTCGCCAACCACTGGGTGGTCGACGGCAACCTGGTGACCGGCCAGAACCAGAACGCCGGGCCGATGGTCGCCCGGGAGATGATGCAGTTGCTGGCCGCCAGGGGCGACTGACCTAGGAGGCCTCGTCGCGCAGCTTGGCCAGCATCTCCTTGCAGCTGGGACAGACCGGGTAGCGGTCGGGGTCGCGGCTGGGGGTCCACTTCTTGCCGCACAGCGCCGTGATCGGCTCGCCGGTGACGTACGCCCGGCTGGCATCGGCCTTGGCAACGATGTGGGCATAGCGATCGTGGTCGCCGTCGTCGGTCGACGGCACCACGTCGGTGCGCGGTGCCTCGGTCTCGAGCGGTTCGAGGACGGGTGTGGACGGATCTGAGGCCTGCGGTTGCATCGGTCTCCACGATACCCAGTCGGTGTGACGGTTGCGCGCCCGCCAGGATGGTGGGGTGGATGTACGTCGCTCGTTGGAGCAGCGGGTTGGGGCGGTGCTCGGCGCCAGGGTGGTCGAGGCGGCCGTGCTCGGCGGCGGTGACGTCAGCGAGGCGTACCGAATGGGCCTGGAGGACGGCCGGATGGTTTTTGCCAAGACCCACCGCAACCCGCCGCCCGGGTTCTTCGCCACCGAAGCCGCGTCGCTCGCCTGGCTGGGCGAGAGCGGAGCGGTGCGGGTACCAAGCGTGTTGGCCGTGGACGACGCCTCGCTGGTGCTCGAATGGATCCCTGAGGGGCGACGCTCCGCCGATGTCGCGTCCGAAGCGGCGTTTGGCGCCGAGTTGGCCGCCCTGCACGCTGCCGGTGCGCCCTACTTCGGGCGGGTCGACCGGGCGGCGACGACCAGCCGGTCGCTGCCCAACGAACCGGCCGACTCGTGGGCCGAGTTCTTCGCCACCAACCGCCTGTTGCCGCTGGCCCGCCTGGCCGCCGAGGCGTCGGCGCTGTCCGACGCGACGATCGCCGCCATCGAGGCGATGGCCGGTCGGCTGAACGAGCTGGGCCTGCCCGCCGAGGCGCCCGCCCGCCTGCACGGCGACCTGTGGGCGGGCAACCGCCTGGTCGACCTCGATGGGCACAGCTGGCTCATCGACCCGGCGGCCTTCGGCGGTCACCGGGAGTTCGACCTGGCGATGATGGACCTGTTCGGCGGCTTCGGACCGGAGTGCTGGGCCGCCTACGACGACGTCGCCCCGCTGGCCGACGGCTGGCAGGCCCGCGTGCCGCTGCACCAGCTGGCGCCGCTGATCACCCACGCCATCAAGTTTGGCGGGGCCTATGTCGGCGCAGTCGATCGAGCTTTGGCAGCTGCCGGGCGGCTTGGCTGACCGTCCTCGACACGACCGGGCGCACCAGGTGGGCCACAGCCGAGTCGGTCCTCGGGGTCACCACGTCGCCGACAGTGATCCGCCCGGGTTGGGTGACCAGCGCGCCGATCGCCGCCAGCCCGGCTCGCTCGGCGTTGATGCGCTTCAACACGTTCAGGTCGCGGCCCAGACCCGGCTGGGGGCGCGTCACCATGACGCACCGATCGATGTGCTTGCGAACGTCCAGCGTCACGTCGCCAAGCACGAGCGTTTGGCCCACCCAGCCGTCCTCCACGCTCTCGGTCACCCCGGCAGGATCGTCATGACCGAGCACCACGTTGGCCCGAAACCGGCGCGGGTCCTGGCCGGCAAGGGTGGTGGTGCTGATCAGCGAGACCCGGGTTCGTTTGCTGTCATGGAACGCGCCGGCGGGGCCGGTCCAGCTCTTCCAGCCGGAGTGCTCCTCGTCCAGGTCGTCGAGCGACGCCTCGAAGGTGCCGCCCGAGCCGGCATCGGCGGCCCGCAGGTGAACCGGCCGCCCCAGCCAGTCGGACAGCTCGTCGTCGGTCCGGAGCACCCGGCCGTCCAGGTGCACCTCGGCCGTTCCGTCGTCGGCCAGACGTCCCTCCGCCAGCAACAGCGCCGCCTCCCGTCGCCCGGTGAGAATGTTGCCGGTGGCGACGTCCTCGATGCCCCAGCCGCGGTCACCGACCAACCCCAGCTCGGTCACCTCGGATGCCTCCAGGCGTTCACCGCCCAGCGACTTGATCGGATAGCGCCACAGCTCAGCGATCTGCATGCGTTCAGTCTGGTCGACGTTTGGCCGACCCTGCGCCGGACGCCGCCCTAGCCTCCCACCATGGCCAAGCAACCCGCCCAGCTCTCACCCGTCATCTCCCGGGAGGAGCGGGCGCTGCGAGCGCTGAGCGACGAGGTGCTGGTGGCGATGGTGTCCGGCGCCGACGACTGGCACACCGAAGCGGCGCCCGATCTGGGTCTCGATGCGGTGATGATGGCCGACGGTCCCCACGGGCTGCGCAAGGTGAACAGCGCCTCGCTGGCCGACCTGCAGGCCAGCGAACCGGCCACCTGTTTCCCGACCGGCAGCGCCCTGGCCGCCACCTGGGACCCGGAGCTGGTGGCGGAGGTGGGGCGGGCGATCGGACGCGAGGCGGTGGCAGAAGGCGTCGGAGTGGTGCTCGGCCCGGCGGTCAACCTGAAGCGCCACCCTGCCGCCGGCCGCAACTTCGAGTACCTCTCCGAGGATCCGCTGCTCGCCGGCGAGCTGGCGGTCGCCTGGATCGACGGCGTGCAGGGCGAGGGGGTGGGCACCTCGCTGAAGCACTTTGCGGTCAACAACCAAGAGGCCAACCGCATGGTGGTCGATGCGATCGTCGACCCGGCGACGCTGCGCGAGCTGTATCTGAGCGCGTTCGAGGCCGCCGTGCGACGCAGCCAGCCGGCGACGATCATGTCGGCCTACAACCGGCTCAACGGCGTGTACTGCTCGGAGGACCCGTGGCTGCTCAACGACGTCTTGCGCACCGAGTGGGGCTTCGAGGGGCTGGTCGTGACCGATTGGGGCGCCAACGCCGACCGGGTTGCCGGCATCCGCGCCGGTCAGGACCTGGAGATGCCGGGGGGACACGGCACGCACGATGCCGCCTTGTGCTTGGCGATGGATGATGGGTCGCTGCCGCGAGCCAAGGTGGAGCGGTGCGCCCAGCGGGTGTTGACACTGATGGAACGCAACCACGTGCAGCGGAGCGCCCGGGAGGACACCCCCGACGGGGTTCCGCTGGCGACGCTGCACGATGAGCACCATCGGCTGGCACGCACCGCCGCAGCGGCCGGGACGGTGCTGTTGGCCAACGATGGGCTGCTGCCGCTGAAGCCCTCGACCCACGTTGCCCTCATCGGGGAGTTTGCGGTTCGGCCTCGCTTCCAGGGCGGGGGTAGCTCGCAGGTGAAGGCCACCCGACGCGACGCTCTGCTCGATGAGCTTCGCCTGCAGGTGGAACCAGCCGGCGGCCGGGTGCAGTACGCGCCGGGCTACGTGCTGTCGGGGCGGGACGATCGCGAGGGCGAGGCGGTGCGTCGCATCGACGAGGCGGTCGCCGTCTCCCGGCGTGCCGAGGTGGCCGTCGTGGTCGTCGGGCTCCCCGACGCCGCCGAATCCGAGGGCTTCGACCGTGTCCACCTTCACCTGCCCGAGGAGCACAACGATCTGGTGAACGCGGTGTGCGCGGCCAACCCCCGCACCGCTGTCGTGCTCGTCGCCGGCTCGCCGGTGACGATGGGCTGGGTGGACCAGCCGGGCGCGATCGTGTGCGCGTACCTCGGCGGCCAGGCGGCCGGCGGGGCACTGGCCGACGTGTTGGTCGGCGCGGCCGAGCCGGGCGGCCGGCTGGCCGAGAGCTTTCCGGTGCGGGCGGCCGACGTGGCCAGCGACCACTGGTTCCCGGGCGAACCCCACCAGGTGGTGTACCGGGAGGGGCCCTACATCGGCTACCGCTGGTTCGATGCGGCGGGGGCCCAGCCGCTGTTCGGGTTTGGGCACGGGTTGAGCTATGCAAAGTTGTCGCTGGGTGAGCCGGAGCTGAATACGACGAGGGTCGACGCAGCGGCCCTGCTCGGGCTGGCAACGTCTCGCAACGCAAGCGACTCCGACGCCGACGGGGCACACGACACTGCGGTGCCGACACCGGTGTCGCACACGGTCCTGGGTCCGGCCGAGGTCCCGGCGCCCGGGTCCGGGCCCGTGGCGTTCAGGGTCACGGTCAGGTTGGACAACGCCTCCAAGCGTGCCGGCACCGAGGTGGTCCAGGTGTACCTCGAAGCTCCCGAGAGCGCCACGGTTGGAGCGCCGCGCCGACTGGCTGGGTTCGCCAAGGTTGCCGTCGAGGGGAAGTCGACGGTCGACGCGGTGATCGACGTGCACGCCCGGGCGCTGTGCCACTGGGACGAGGCCCTCAGCGGCTGGGCGGTGGCCTCCGGAACCTGGGGGGTGTTGGTCGGGCGTTCATCGCGCAACCCCCTCGCCCGCCTGGAGGTCGAGGTGAGCTCGCCATGGCGGGCCCCGCAGCCCGACCCGGCGCTTGAGCCCTATCGCCACCCCCGACCCGACGACTGGGATCCGGGTGAGGAGGCCGTCGAGGCGTTGCTCGGCCGCCCGGTGCCCACGCCGCTGCCCGTCCGGCCCTTCAGCCGCAACTCGACCCTGGAGGAGCTGGCCACCACAGCGGTGGGAAGACCGCTGCTGAAGCTCGTGCGGGCCGTTGTCGCCCGGACGGCCGGTGGCGGCGACGAGGGGGGCCTGGCGGTCATGGTCGACCGGGCGCTGGGCGAGCTGCCGCTGCGCAACCTGGCGGTGATGAGCCAGGGGCGGGTGTCAATGCGCACGGTCGACGGGCTGGTCGCCATGGCCAATCGCGTCGGTCGCCGGAAGACACCCAGCGGTTGAGGCCGGACCCGTCGACACGGACCGGGGGCGAGTGTTGGGCCCACGGGTGATCACCAGCGAGGATAGGGCCATGACCGACACACCCTGGCAGGGCGATGCCTGCTCACTCGTCGACGCCTTCCGAGCCGGTGAGCGCTCGCCGCTCGAGGAAACCGAGGCCTCCCTGGCTGCGATCAGCGAGTCGAAGCTGAACAGCTTTTCCTTTGTCGACCCGGAGCGGGCACGTGAGTCGGCCCGCGAGGCGGATGTCAGCTTGCCCTTCGGCGGGGTACCCACGGCCATCAAGGAGCTCGAGCAGGTGAAGGGCTGGCCCGACACCGGTGCGTCGCTCGTCTTCGTCGACCGGATCGCCGACCAGAACAGCAACGCCAACCTACGGCTGTTCGAACGTGGCGGGGTGGTGCCGGTGGGTATGACCACGGCCAGCGAGTTCGGCGGCCTCAATGTCAGCGTCACCAAGCTGAACGGTGTCACCCACAACCCCTGGCGACACGGCAGCACCGTGGGCGGCTCATCGGGCGGCGCGGCCGCCTCGGTGGCCGGAGGCCTGGTCAGCCTGGCCACCGGCGGTGACGGTGGTGGCTCGATCCGCATCCCCGCCGGCTACACCGGGCTGTTGGGCATGAAGGGCACCTTCGGTCGCATCACTCGCGGCCCCGTCGCGTTCAGCCGCCCCAACACGGTGGTCTCGGGCAACCTGTCCCGCTCGGTGCGCGACGCCGCCCGCTTCTACGACGTGTGCGCCGGTCTCGATCCCTACGACCCGACCAGCCTGCCCTCACCGGGTAACTGGGAGGCGAACCTGGGCACCCACGACCTGTCGGGCCTCCGGGTGGCCGTCGTTCCAAACCTGGGCGGTATCACGCTCGAGGATGGTGTGGAGCAGCGCATCCGCGACGAGGCGGCAGCGCTGATCGCCGACAACAACATGGTGCAGGTTGACATCGATGTCCGGCCGCCCAACCTGGCCGCGCAATGGATGATGGGCAACCTGTCGACCCTGCTCGCCGAGCTGGGGCCGCTGTGGCCCAAGTGCGCCAAGGACCTCACCGACGAGGTGGCGATTGGCCTGTACCTCAGCCAGTCGATGTACAACCTGCGCACCGCCGCAGTCGCCGAGCAGATGCGGGTGGAGGCCAACCAGGCGATGGCTCGGGCCTTCGAGCAGGTCGACCTGATCATCGCCGCCTCCAACCCCGGCCCCGCCTTTGCGGCAGAGGCGTCCATGAGCAGCACCGAGAACAATCTGATCGAGAAGGCCAAGTCGAGCACGGCGGCCAAGGGCGCGTTCCGGGCTGCGTTGTTCGGCACCCGTCTAGCCTCGACCTTCGCCCCGAAGCTGCCGAGCACCCTGTTGGATCAGGTGAGCGAGAGGTTCCCCGAGATGGTCAACATGGGGGCGCTCACCATCATCTCCAACATCTACGGCAACCCGGCGGTGTCCATACCGGCCGGCACCGTGCGCGGCCTGCCGGTGGGTATGCAGGTGCTCGCCCGGCACCACGAGGACCCGTTGCTCTTCGACGTCGCCCTCGCCGTCGAGCGCGAGCGCCCCTGGCCGATGGTGGCCCCGGCGGTCAGCGACGCTGCGGCCGTTCGGGCCTGATCGCCTGGGTCAGGACCCCCAGTAGGTGTGGCCGGCGGAGCGTCTGCGCTACCCGATCCAGTAGGTCGACCTGACCGTCCAGCTGGTGTAGTAGGTGTTGGCGGTGACGGCGAGGCGACGCTTGGGAAGCGTCCGCAACCGGGCTTGGAGCGCATCGACACTGCCGTAGCCGCAGCCCTCGCAGGCGAAGATGCGCTCGACCACGCGGCCCCTCTCGACCGTGTAGAGGGTGCTGGTGCCGTCTCCTCCGCAGGCGGGGTCGTACCCCTCCACGTACACGATTGACGACCTGGCGGGGTCGGCCCGGTAGATGGAGAAGGTCGTGCACGAAGGGCTGGAATCCTCGGCAGTACGGGTTCGCTGGATCAACTTGAGGTAGGACTGCGCCTCGGCCGGCTTCGGTGTCCGCGTCGGTGTAGGAGCGGCACAGCCGCACCCGCCTACGAAGAGCGCAACCGTGACGACAAGAAGTGTGAAGAGCCAGCTTCGTTTCATCTCTGAGATGTACTCGGTGCTCCTGGCACCGTGAAGGGCTTTCGGTCAGCCGGTCGGTCGGGGTGCCGACACCTTGTAGGTGAGCGACCCTCGCACCGCCGGGTTGCCCGCCTCGTCGAGCACCACCGCCTCGCAGAACACGATCGATCGCCCCCGTCGGGTGACCCACCCGTGGGCGATGGCGTCGCTGCCGATGATGGCGCCCAGGTAGGACAGGTTGAGGTTGAGCGTCAGCATCACCGGAACCTGGTCGTAGGCGCTGGCGATGGCCGGCACGACCACCGTGTCGACCAAGGTGGCCAGCGCTCCACCATGCATCATGCCCGCCGGCTGGCGCAGCTCATCACGCCACGGAACCCGCATGCGGCTGTAGTCCCGACGCACCTCTTCGAGTTGCAGGTTGACCAGCTGGGCGAAGTTGACGCCACCGGTGTGGCCCGGGAACTTCTGCCAAGCGGCGGTGGCCTCGGCGGGGAGCTCCTCGAAGTCGGACGGGTCGGGGATGGGGGTGAAGGTCACGAGCAGACGGTACCGCCCCGGATGCCGCCATGCCGGGGGTGAGCGGCCTGCGCAGCGCAACGTTTTCCTTCGAATTCTTTGAGCTCTTCCGTGATCCGCTGCTTCGTTGTCACACCTGTTCCTCAGGATGGACCCATGGCTTCGATCACGGGTTTCGAGCCGGCCGGGGGCGGTCCGGAGGGAGTGGGCGGAGAGCGTCTCGGTTGCGGGGATGCAGCGTTGGCGGTGCTGCGCCGGCGGCTGGCCGCCGAGGAGTTGGCAGCAGATGTGAAGGCTGATTCTGGGGTGGCCGACCGGGCTGCGGCCCGTGCGTTGGCTGATGCGGAGGCTGCGATTGACGCGTTGTTTGCTGCTGGGGTGGATCCTGCGGATTCTCGGGATGCGGTCATATGGATCGAAGAGCTGGAGCGCCTTGGGCGTCGGGTGGATGCGGCCCGGTCGGCGC
>NZ_DAOLGP010000018.1:71147-74222 GCF_035329545.1 Candidatus Neomicrothrix sp. | reverse complement strand
TGCGGCGGCAACGACAAGACCGAACGACCCGCATGGAAGTCCTCCACGGTCGACGAACTGTTCGCTGCGGGTATCCCGGACAGCGATCAGGTGTCGCTCACGTTCAGCGATGCCGGCAAGGTCACCCGCATTCGCATCTCACAAGGCTGCTGAGCCAACAAACCACGTGCGCAGCCTGGCGCATGGTCACGACGTGACGAATTGCTGGATGCGCCGATGACGACTGCGAGTCATCATGGGGCAATGCCCAACGTCCCTCGTCCCTTGACGGCAGTTGCCCTACTGAGCACGGTGTTGCTGTTGGCGGGTTGCGGCAACGACGTCACTGACCAATCGGCCTCCTCGACAACGGCCACCCCGACGACGATCGTCGTCGTCACCAGCGTCGTCACGGTGCCCGACACGAGAGCGCCCACCAGCGACCGAGCAACGACCACCGCTGCCACGAGTCCCCCGGCCAGCTCGCCCCCCATTGCGCCGCCGGGGGCCAGCGCTCTCGATTGGGATGGCGTGCGCTACGACTTTGGTCGCATCACCGGTCTGAGCAGCAACGACAACCAGGACCTGATGACGTTCGACCGCTACCAGCTCTACGGCGACAACGGAGAGCTCCAGTCGGCGGCCGACTTCACCGAGGAGCCAATCGTCGTCGGCAACAGCGACGTGCCATGGGTCAACGACAACCCCCAAGAGCGCACCTACGTCATCGCTCCGGATGCCGAGGTGCTGACGCTGGCCAACCGCGGCGAGTTCGAGTGCGGTGGCAACGGCCAAACCGGCCGGCCCGCCTGGCAGTCGAACACCGTCGACGACCTGTTCGCCGCAGGCACCCCCCAGAGCGATCAGGTGTCCCTGATGTTTGGCGATGACGGCAGGGTCACGCTGATCCGCATCTCGGAAGGCTGCTGAGGGAGCCAGAGCGGGAGGCGCCGATCACATGAGCGGTTCCCCCCCCTCAAGGCGCCAGGGTCGACGCTGACGGCCCACGACCGGCACCGGCCCCGCCCCCAGCCCCAGCCCCGGCCCCGGCCCCGGCCCCGGCCCCGGCCCCGGCGGACGGGGCAGCACACCAAGCGCGGTGTTCCCGACGCAGCTCCACCGGCATGCGTTCCAACTGTCGCGTGGATACCGACGGCATCGTCGTTCGGAACTCCACCACCGACTCATCGAGGCGGCGGCCCAGCTCGAACGTCTCCAGCCTCATCAGGCTGCGACGCAGGGGCGACTGTCGAGCGGTGCCTGCGCCCAGCCCGATGCGGAGGGCCAACTCATCCGAGCCGACGGTGAAGGGCACATACTGTCCCTCACGGCGTCGGTCTTCCAGCTCACGCTGCACCCAGCGCAGCAACCACAGGCTCGATGGCCCGATCACCGGCAGCCAGAACCGTTCGGCGTAGTCGCTCTGCGGCCGATGCGCCTCCGGCGTCGGTCGTGGCCATGGGTTGATGTTGAGGGTGGCTGCGAGGTGCATGGCAGTTTCGAACGTACCGAGCACTCGGCGAGAATTCGATGGGGAGCGCGACCCGCGAGCCCTACGGTGGGCGGGTGAGCGCCGACCAGCCACACCGGTGGCGACCGATGACATCCGCCCCCGCCGATCAGCACCGCTGGGAGCGGGCCGCCGCTCTCGGCTTCGGTGAGACCGAGCCGGTCGACCCGTGGAGCACCGAGCAGATCGAGGGGCTGGGCCGCCAGGCGTGGGTGGTCGAGGACCGGGACACGATCGTGGGCACCAGCGCCGACCTGACGTGGCAGCTCACGCTGCCCGGGGGCACCACCACGCCGGTCGGCGCAGTCATCGCGGTGACCACCCGGGCGTCACACCGGCGCCGAGGGGTGCTGACCGCGCTGATGGGCGCCCAACTGGGCGCCATGACCGCCGGGGGCATCGCTGCAGCCGTGCTCACCGCCTCGGAGGGCACGATCTACGGTCGCTTCGGCTTCGGCGTCGCCACCTCGCAGCATCAGCTTGTGGCGCCAACGGGTCGGCACGGGCTCGACCATGTTCCGCTGGGACGCATCGACCTGGACGAGGCGTCGGTATTCCGCGACGAGATCGTGGCTTTTCGACGGCGCGTCGAGGGGCAGCGGCCGGGCACGCTGTCGCGACCGGAGCTGTGGTGGGACCATCTGGTGCTGGGCGAGCGACGCTCGTTCGAAGGCGGCGGCCCGCAGTTCGTATCGCTGCACCGCGACGCCGACGGTTCGGTCGACGGCTATGCGCTCTGGCGGCTCGAGGGTGAATGGGGCCAGAGGACCGTCGTCGTCCGGGATCTGCACACGGTCGACCCCCAGGTGGAGCTGGCGTTGTTTCGCCACTGTGCCGAGATCGACCTGTCGAGTTCGGTGCGCTGGGACACCGCCCCGGCGGACTCGCCCATACCGGCAGCGACTGCCGATCCTCGGAAGTGCCACATCGTCGGCATTCGCGATCAGCTGTGGCTGTGCCCGCTTGACCCGGCGGGCTTGCTGGCCGCCCGCACCTACAGCGCGCCGCTCGACCTGACCCTCCGTGTCGAAGGAGGCGCGTCCGGCTGGTCCGCGCCGACCGTCACCGTCCGGCTGCGGTCACGACCCGGGGAGCCGGCGGAGGTCATCGTGCTCGACCAATCGTCGTCGGACGCGCCGGGCACACCCTCGGCCGGTCGGTCCCGCGAAGCGGCGCCGCCGAGCGCACCGGGACCGACGGCGTCGAGCGAGTCGATCGCCTCAACCCAGCCAGGCGGGCCACACGTGCCCGACCTCACCTGTGACCGGGCCACCTTGGGCATGGCCATCCTGGGCACCACCCCGTGGCGCACCCTCGCCGCCGCCGGAAGGGCGCACGTCACCAACCCCGACGTGCTGTCCATCCTCGACGCCGCCTTCGCATCGCACCCGGCACCCAACAGCCAGGACTACTTCTAGGGCGACACCCCGCCTCCCACCCGCCCACCACTCCCGCACCACTGGCAACTCGGGAGCCCAAACGACCGCCAGACCGCAGTGTGCACTCCCCAGTTGCCGACCACCTACCCACTACTGGCAACTCGGGAGCCCAAACGACCGCCAGACCGCAGTGTGCACTCCCCAGTT
>NZ_DAOLGP010000018.1:0-71047 GCF_035329545.1 Candidatus Neomicrothrix sp. | reverse complement strand
ACTGGCAACTCGGGAGCCCAAACGACCGCCAGACCGCAGTGTGCACTCCCCAGTTGCCGGCCACCTACCCACTACTGGCAACTCGGGAGCCCAAACGACCGCCAGACCGAGGTGTGCACTCCCCAGTTGCCGACCACCTACCCACTTCTCGCAACTCGGGAGCCCGAACGACCGCCAGAGCGCGCTCCGGGCTCCCCACTTCGGAGGGCGGCGGGCGGGCTGGACGCCCGGCTCAGACCTCCGGGGCGGCGAAGCGCTCGACCAGGCGCAGCAGGGTGCGGACGCCGAAGCCGGTGGCACCCTTGCACGTCTCTGCGGTGTCCTCGTCCGACCACGCCGTGCCGGCGATGTCGAGGTGGGCCCAGGGAAGACCCTCGGGCACGAACTCGGACAGGAACAACCCTGCGGTGAGAGCACCGCCGTAGCGATCCCCGCCGATGTTCTTCAGGTCGGCGACCGGGCTGTCCAGTGCGGAGCGGTACTCGTCGGGCAGCGGCAGGGTCCACACCGACTCACCGGCCCACTTGGCGGCATCGGAGACCTGGCCGGTGAAGTCGTCGTTGTTGCCCATCAGCCCGGCGATTCGCTTGCCCAGCGCCACCATGACCGCGCCGGTCAGCGTGGCCAGGTCGATGATGGCGTCCGGCTTGGCGTCGGCGGCCACCGACAGGGCGTCGGCCAGCACCAGGCGGCCCTCTGCGTCGGTGTTGAGCACCTCGACCGTCTTACCGTTGTGTGCTCGAAACACGTCGCCAGGGCGCTGAGCGTCCGGGCCGGGCATGTTGTCGGTCAGCGGCACGAAGGCCGTCACCCGCTGGCGGACCTTCAGCGCGGGAAGGGCGCACATGGCGGCGAGCACCGAGGCCCCGCCGCCTTTGTCCATCTTCATCGTCATCATGCCGTCACCGGTCTTGAGCGACAGGCCGCCGGAGTCGAACGTGATGCCCTTGCCGACCAGCGCCAGGTGCGCCCCCGCCCCATCGGCGCTCTTCGAGGTGCCGCTGGGCTGATATGTCAGCTGGATGAACCTCGGCGGCTGGGTCGATCCCTTGTTGACCGCGATCAGCCCGCCCATGCCGGCCTTGGCGATCGCCTTCTCGTCCATCAGCTTCACGCCGAGCCCGGCGGCCATCGCCCGTTCGGCCACCGTCTTGGCCAGCGCGGCCGGGGTCGCCGACCCGCCCGGCTCGTTGACCAGGTCGCGGGCGAAGGCGACGGCCTCCCCCACCACGCGGCCCCGCTGCACGCCCGACGACAGCTCCCGACCCAGCTTCGACACGATGACGATGTCGCGCAGCTTCACCTCGGACGTCTTGTACTCGTCGTAGCTGTAGGCGCCCGACACGAGCCCCTCGGCGAGCGCCTGGCCCATCGCCCGGGGGTCGAGCAGCTCGGAGGAGGCGTCGGGAAAGTCGACGTTGATGCGCTTGAACTTGGCGCCGGCCTTGGCCGCCACCGCGCCAGCTCGCCGGAAGGTGTCGGGCGTGACCTCGGCCCGGTCGCCCATGCCGACCAGGATCCGCACCAGGTCGCCGTCGCCGGGCACCATGACGTGCGACCCCACCTTGGCCTCGAAGCCCACCCGTTCGAGGTAGCCCCAGTCGATCCCGTCGGTCTCGGTGCGTCCGTTGTCGACCAGCATCACCAGCGCATCGGTGCGGATCGGCGGCTTGGCGCTGACCTTGATCTGGGGCACATCAGCCATCGGTGGAGGCTCCCGGGTTCTCGTCGGTCGGATCGGGGTCGTCGCCCAAATCCCGGGTTTCGGTCGGGTCGGGAACGTCGCTCGGCACCGAACGGGTGGTCAGCGAATCGCCCTCCACCCAGCGGGCCAGCGTCCAGAGCAGGTCGGACAACCGGTTGAGATAGGCGATCGCCTGGGCACCCACACCCTCGATCCCGAGGGCCGATCGCTCGGCGCGCCGGATGACGGTCCGGGCGACATCCAGTTGGGCGGCCACGACCGACTCGCCGGGGACGACGAACTCGCTCGGCGGTTCGAACAGGGCGGACGTGTGGTCGATCAGCTGCTCCAGCCGCTCGACCATGGCGGCGGTCACCCGGGTGCCGCCGTCCTCCAGCTTGTGGTGGTTCTCGGGGGCAGTCGCCAGCTCGGCCATCAACACCCACAGGTCGCGACCGACCGAGACGAGGATCTCGTCGAGCAGCCCGTGACCACCGGGCACCTGTTGAGTCTCCGCCGCTTGGGCTCGGGCGACGCCGATCTGGGCCTGCGCCTCGTCCACGTCGCCGTAGGCGGTCGGCGCTGGGCTGTCTTTCCGCACCCGTCCGCCAAAGAAGAGCCCCGTCGTCCCATCATCGCCTCTACGCGTGTATACCTTCACGGCACCGAGACTACCGAGGTCAGCTCGTCACCGGCCCACCCGGTCTGCGCCCCGCCACCGGCGCTGACAACCGCTCGGCTTTCGGGACCTGCCCCGTCAGCGCCCTTCGAAGGATTTGCCCCGAGGCAGTAACCTTGCGCTTCTTATGACTGACAGCTCTTACCTTTCGGCCATCCGCGAGCGGGTCGTCGTGTTCGACGGCGCCTCGGGGACCTGGTTGCAGGGGCACGATCTGGGGCCCGACGACTTCGGGGGCGATGCGCTGGAGGGCTGCAACGAGATCCTCTGCGACACCCGTCCCGAGTTGATCACCCAGATGCACCGGGAGTACCTGGAAGCCGGGGCGGACGCCATCGAGACCAACAGCTTCGGTGCCTTCGGCGTGCCGTTGCGCGAGTACGACATCGCCGACCGGGCCCACGAGCTGTCGCTGAAGGCGGCGCAGCTGGCCCGTGCCGCAGCCGATGAGTTCTCGACCGACGAGCGTCCTCGTTGGGTGGGCGGTTCGATGGGCCCGGGCACCCAGTTCGCCACCCTGGGCAACATCTCCTACGAGGACCTGCGGGCCAGCTACTACCAGTCCGCCCTGGGCCTCATCGAGGGCGGCATCGACCTGTACGTCATCGAGACCCAGTTCGACCTGCTGGGGGCCAAGGCGGCGATGACCGCCTGCCGGGACGCCATGGCCGAGGTTGGACGCGACGTCCCGATCCAGGTGCAGGTGACCATCGAGCTCACGGGTCGCATGCTGCCCGGCACCGAGATCTCTGCGGCGCTGGTTGCGCTCGATGCGATGGGTCCCGACGTCATCGGCATCAACTGCGCTACCGGCCCGGTGGAGATGGCCGAGCACGTGCGCCACCTGGCCCAGACCAGCCGGGTGCCCATCGTCGTCATGCCCAACGCCGGGCTGCCCTCGGTCGTCGACGGCAAGATGCACTACGACCTCACCGCCGAGCAGTTCGTCGAGCACCAGACCCGCTTCGTCGAGGAGCTGGGCGTCAGCGTCGTCGGCGGCTGCTGCGGCACCACGCCCGAGTACATCCGCGGTCTTGCCGAGGCGGTCGGCGGCCGTAAAGTCGACTGGAAAGAGGGCGAGTTCGAGCACGGCGCCACCTCGATCTACAGCCTGGTGCCCTTCGAGCAGGACGCCAGCTTCATGATCATCGGCGAGCGCACCAACGCCAACGGATCCAAGCGGTTCCGCGAGGCGCTGCTCGAGGGCGACTACGACACCTGCGTCAAGATGGCCAAGGACCAGGTGAAGGAGGGTGCCCACGTCCTCGACGTGTGCGTCGACTACGTCGGCCGCGACGGCGTCGCCGACATGGAGGAGATCGCCAGCCGCTTCGCCACCCAGTCGACCGCACCGCTGGTGTTGGACTCGACCGAGCCCGAGGTGATGGAGGCCGGCCTGCGCTGGATGGGCGGTCGGGCCATCCTCAACTCGGCCAACCTGGAGGACGGCGAGGCCGAGGGCAGCCGCCTCGACCGGGTGATGAAGCTGGCCGGTCAGTACGGCGCGGCGGTCATCTGCCTGCTGATCGACGAGAAGGGCCAGGCCCGCGACGTCGAATGGAAAGTGCAGATCGCTCACCGCATCCACGACCTGGCGATCAACCGCTACGGGCTGGAGTCGTCCGACCTGATCTTCGATGCGCTCACGTTCCCGCTGTCGACCGGCGACGACGACCTGCGCGGCGACGCGATGGCCACGATGGATGCGATCACCCGCATCAAGGCCGAGCTGCCGGGCGTGCACACGGCCCTCGGCGTTTCCAACGCCAGCTTCGGCCTCAACCCCGCCGCCCGTCACGTGCTCAACTCGGTGTTTCTCAGCGAGTGCGTCAAGGCCGGACTGGACTCGGCGATCGTTCACGCAGCCCGCATCATGCCGCTGGCCAAAATCCCCGAGGAGCAGAAGGAGGTGGCGCTCGACCTCATCTACGACCGTCGGGGCGCCGAAGGCACGCTGTCGGACGGCGACAAGGACTACGACCCGCTGGTGAAGCTGCTCGAGATCTTCAGCGACGTCAGCGCCGCCGAGGCCGTCGTGGAGGACCGCACCGACTGGACGCTGGAGGACATCCTCAGCCATCGCATCATCGACGGCGACAAGGAGGGCCTCACCGAGGACCTCGACAAGGCGATGGCCCAGGGCATTGCGCCGCTGGCCATCATCAACGACATCCTGCTGGCCGGCATGAAGATCGTGGGCGAGCGCTTCGGTGCCGGCGAGATGCAGCTGCCGTTCGTGCTGCAGTCGGCCGAGACGATGAAGGCCTCGGTCGCCCACCTCGAGCCGCACATGGAGAAGGACGAGAACGACACCGGCAAGGGGTCGATCGTGCTGGGCACCGTCAAGGGCGATGTGCACGACATCGGCAAGAATCTGGTCGACATCATCCTGACCAACAACGGCTACACCGTGCACAACATGGGCATCAAGGTGCCGATCACCGAGATGATCGAGAAGGCGCTGGAAACCAAGGCGGATGCGATCGGCATGTCCGGCCTGCTCGTGAAGTCCACGCTGATCATGCGCGACAACCTGCTCGAGCTGGCCAGCCGCAACCTGGAGCGCATCCCGGTGATGCTCGGCGGCGCTGCCCTCACCCGGGCCTACGTGGAGCGTGACCTGCGCGAGAACCATCCCGGCAGGCTGTTCTACGGTAAGGACGCCTTCGAGGGCCTGCACACGATGGACCGCCTCATGAAGATCAAGGCCGAGGGCGAGACCGACGAGGACAAGGGGTGGGGCATCGAGCCGTCAGGCCGTGAGATCCCCGGATTGTCGGCCCGCCTGGCCGCAAGGGCCGGCGAAGGCCCCGATGCGCCCACCGACCTGCCCGCCCGCTCCCCCGAGGTGGCGACTGACAACCACGTGTTCGTTCCGCCGTTCCTCGGCACACGGGTGATCAAGGGCATCCCGATCGACGACATCGCCGGCTGGGTCAACGAGACCGCCCTGTATCGCAACCAGTGGCAGTTCCGCCCCGAGGGCGACGAGGACGACGCTGCGTTCAAGGAGCGGGTGCGCACGCGCTTCCGCGCCGAGTTGGCCGACGCCCGCGAACAGGACCTGCTCATCCCCACGGTCGCCTACGGATTCTTCCCTGCCAACGGCGACGGCGACGACCTGGTGATCTGGACCGACGAGAACCGCAACGTCGAGCGTGCCCGCTTCCCACTGCCCCGCCAGACCAAGTCGCCGTACCTGTGCATCGCCGACTTCTTCCGCTCGGTCGAATCCGGCGAGCCCGACTACGTGGCCGCCCAGATCGCCACGATGGGCTCCAAGGTGTCCGAGCGCACCGCCGAGCTGTTCGCCGCCGACAAGTACACCGAGTACCTGTTCCTTCATGGTCTTGGCGTCGAGATGGCCGAGTCGCTGGCCGAGCGTTGGCACCGCCGCATCCGCGAGGAGTGGGGATTCGCTGACGAGGATCCCCACTGGGCCGGCCAGACCCCCGACAGGACCGCCCTCACCGGCCTGTTCCGCCAGAAGTACCGCGGCGGCCGCTACAGCTTCGGCTACCCCGCCTGCCCCGACCTGGAGGCCAACGCCATCCTCGGTGAGCTGCTCGGCGCCGAGGCGATCGGCATCGAGTGCAACGAAGACACCGGCTGGCAGTACCACCCCGAGCAGACCACGTCGGCGATCATCTGCCACCACCCCCAGTCCAAGTACTTCGTCGCCCGATAACGGTCGGCCAGGCGTGCCTCCCGACGGCGTCCGACGCCCCGATTGGCGTCCTCGCCTTCTCCCGTGAGCTACCGGCGCATTCCAACCATCATCATTATGTTGGCCGGAGTCCTGATCGCAGCTTGCGGTGGTTCGCTCAATCAGGGGCCGACCGATCTGACGACCGTGTTGGTCTGGGTACCCGGTGGTGTCCCCGACGATCTCACCGAAGCGGTCTCCGCTGCCGGGGGCGTGGCCCGGACCACCGAGGTACTCGGCGGGATTCTTGACCTGTCGTCATCTACCGACGCCGAGGGCGCTCCGGTTGATCGGACCGCCGATGGACGAACGATCCCGCTCGACACGCTCGCGTATGACCCGGCCACGTTCGAGGCCTTCACGAACGCATCCACTGCCCAGACGCTCTCAGCGCTCGGGCCCGGCGACGCCGTGCTTGGCGCCACCTCCGCCCGACTTCGGGGCATCGGCGTCGGCGGTTTGTTGACGCTGGCCTCGGGGGACTCGCTCACCATCCGGGCGGTGCTCGACGACGATGCCATCGCCGCAGCCGAGGTGGTCGTCTCACCCGAAACGGCCCGCAACCTGGGCGTCGGCACCCGCCGCTTTCTTCTCGCCCACGTCGAGCGTGCGCCCACAGAGGCCGTGGAGTTGGTCAGGTCGACGGCGGCGACCGACGAGCCGCTGCGCGTCGTCTCGACGGATGGCATTCCTTGGAAGCGACACGGTGACCAGGTGCTGCCCCAGGCAATCGTCAAGGATCGCTTCGGCGAGTTCAGCGTCCGGCCTGCGCCTAACGGCAAGCTGTCGCCAGATCCCGGGTGGGTCACGGCCAACGTCGTCACCGAGCCCGTCCCGCTGCTTGGCTCGGTCACCTGCCACCGTTCGATCATCAAACTCCTACAGCAGACCCTGGGAGATCTGGAGTCCCAAGGACTCGGCGACACGGTCAATCCGAAGGGCTTCGCTGGCTGCTACTACCCGCGCTCCATCGAGGGCCTGCCCTACCTATCCCGCCACAGCTGGGGCATTGCCCTCGACCTCAATATCGTCTCGGACGACCGCGGCCGCGACGTGGCGTTCGCGCCGGAGCTTGTCGACGCCATGGCTCAGGCGGGGTTCATTTCGGGCGCTGACTGGCCCTTACCCGATCCTGCGCACTTCGAGTACGTTTCTTCAAGTGTCGAACCACCCGGCTGAGCAGGCCACGCTCCGTAGGCAGGCATGAACGGCAGGCGTCGCCGACAGCCACCCCTCGCGGGTGCGGACCTGAGCACGGTAAACGGAGCCGCTGCGCCGGTCGGTTCGCCGAGGCCAAGGCGCTGGCGCTGGGTGGCGCTCGGCAGCGCCGGTTTGACCCTGGTGATCTTGGGCATGGCGCTTACTGCGTTGGCGATCACCCGAGACGACGCACCGGCAGCCCAAGCCGAGGAGTCCAGCGAGATGCGGGTGGCCATCGACACCTGCCATTACCGGACCGCCGGGGGAAGCACCCGCTGCGGCCCAGCTTCGTTCCGCGAGACGCCCGGAGGCACCAAGCTGTTCACTGTGCCGGTCGACCAAAAAGTGACACTGGTATGTCGGGACACGGGTCCGGCAGCCGAGAACAACCAACAGCCACCCAGCCGACGATCCACGGTGTGGGCGCGGGCTCGAGACAGCAAGAATCGCGAGGGGTGGGTGTCCGCGATCGTCGTCGATGCCTGGCCGCCCGACACCTGGGATCTACCCAACTGCTGAGCTGCCGGCAGTCGCCCAGCCGCGAGACCTATCCGGCGCACGCCCCGGAGTCTTTCAGAGCCATGATCCGCTCGAGCGACCTATCAACTTGGGCTTCACGCAGTCGGCCGTTGGCCACAGCGGCCTCCAGTTGGTCGAGCACCTGGTCCATTTGGTCGACATCGCCGAAGTACAGGGCAAGGTCGTTGCCGGCGACCAGCGAGGCCTCGACCGCGTCGGGCACCGAAATGCCCCGGGCGGTGATCGCCCCCATCTCGGCCAGCTCGTCGGTGACGGTCACGCCGTCGTAGCCGAGGTCGTCGCGCAGCCACGCCATCGCCTCGGGGTTCATCGAGAAGGGCTCGCCACCGTCGGTCAGCCCGGGCACGTCGAGGTGGCCGGTCATCAGCAGCGACCGGTCCCCCATCTGTTCGAACATTCCCGTGAACGCCACCAGATCGACCTCCTCCAGTGAACTCAGCGGAGGCGTTTGGGCCGGGGCATCGTCCCCGTGGGCATCGGCCCGGCCGTGTCCCGGGAAGTGCTTGAAGGTCGGTATCACGCCGGAGTCGCACAACCCCTCAGCGAACACCCCGGCGGTGGCCACCACCTCGGCTGGGTCGTCCGACCAGGTGCGGTCGCCGAGCGGGTTCGACCCGCCGGCCACATCGATCACCGGGGCGAAGTCGACCGTGACACCCAGCTCGGCCAGGTTGGCGCCCCTCGACTGGCCGGTCTGGCGAATCTTCTCGGCGTCCCAGGCGGCCATCTCCCGCCCGGCCGGGATCGGCTCGAGGATCGAAGCCAGCAGGTCGACCTGCCCACCCTCGGCGTCGGTGGCCACAAACGGCGCCACCGGTCGATCGGCGGCGCCGACCAACACCTGCGAGCCGAAGATTGCCGTCTCCTTGCGCCCGGCGAACACCCCGCCGGCGCCGGCGTCGATCAACTCCTGGATCTTCGCCGGGTCGGTGGTGCTGTCCTCGGGCGCGTTGGTGCCCGTGAACAGCATCTGGGCCAGCTTCTGGCGCAACGGCCAGGCGGAGGGGTCGGCGCCGGTCGGCGCCTCGGTGTTGGGCTGGGAGCCGGGTTCGGGGAGGGCCGAGGTTTCAGTCGCCTCCGAGGTATCAGTCGAACCCGAGGAGTCAGGCGCCTTCGACGTATCAGGCGCCTCCGACGACGCCGGAGCCTCCGACTCGGCGGTTTGGTCGCCACAGCCAGCGGCGACCATCAGCGTGGCCAGCGCCATCGCCAGCCCACCCAGGGATCGTCTCGGCCTGATCATCAGCTTGTCCTCACGTGCTCGGTGGTCAGTTTCGTTTCGGAAGATGTTGTTTCAGCGTGAGCGTGTCGGCGAACAGGTCGCCCAGTCGCTCCACCCGCGAGGGCACCTCGTCGATGTCGAAGGTGAGCGGTTCGCCCTCGGCGCCGGCGGTCACCTCGTCCCAACCGATCGGTGTGGACACCGTAGGCCGGTCGCGCGCTCTGGTGGAATAGGGCGTAATCGTCGTCTTGTGACGGCTGTTCTGCGACCAGTCGACCAACACCTTGTTGTTGCGCTTGGCCTTGGTCATCTCGGTCAGGACTCGCTTGGGCTCGCGCTTGGCCAGCAGCTGGCCCATGGCCAGAGCGAAGCTGGAGGTGTGGTCGTAATCGTGGGGCGTGTTCAACGGCACATACATCTGCAGGCCCTTGGACCCCGAGGTCTTGGCGAACGCGACCAGGTCGACGGACTCGAGAATCTCCCGCAGCCACAGCGCCACCTCGCAGCACCCGGCCAGGTCGACGCCGGGGCCCGGGTCGAGGTCCAACACCAACATGGTGGGCGCATCGAGGTCACGGCCCTTCGCCATGTGGGTGTGCAGCTCTAAGGCCGCCAGGTTGGCGGTCCACACCAGCGACGCCGGCTCGTCGAGGGCGCACGCGGCGATTGCGCCCCGCCGGTCGCCAGGATCGTCCACGGTGCCCAGCCAGTCGGGACGGTGCGAGGGACAACGCTTCTCGAAGAAGCCATCGGTGCCGACGCCGTTGGGGTGGCGCACCAGGGTGACGCCCCGGCCGGCAAGGTGGGGCAGCATTACCGGGGCGATGGCGACGTAGTAGGCGATCAGGTTGGCCTTGGTGGTGCCCGTAAGCGGATACAACACCTTGTCCAGGTTGGACACCTTCAACTGGCGCCCGTCGATGTCGACGGTCTGGGAGGTGGGCTCGGGCACCGTTCGATCCTGGTGAGCTAGGCCGACTCGGCAGCGGGCTCGTCCGCCTCGTCCTTCGGGGCCTTGCGGGCCTCCTTGGCCGCAGCCACGCTGGCCTCGAGCGCCGCCATCAGATCGATCACCTGATCCTCGCCGTCGTCGGTGGGTGCGCTGACCGATGTTTCGCTTCCGTCGGCCTTTCGCTCGATGAGCTCGAGGACGGCCTCACGGTAGGTGTCGCTGTATTTGGACGGGTCGAACGCCTCGGTGAGCGAGTCGATCAGCGACGAGGCCATCGCCAGCTCCTTCTCGGACAACTCGACGTCGGCGGGCTTCTCCATGCCGGGAATGACCTCGGGGGCGTTCACTTCGTCAGCCCACACCATCACCGACAACATCAGCTTGGTCTCGACCGACCGGACGACGACCAGGTGCTGCTTTGAACGCATGACGAAGCGCCCCAGCCCCACCTTGTTGGCGCCCTCCAGCGCGGTGGCGAGCAGGGCGTAGGGCTTGGCGGCGTCGGCCGGAGCCGCCCAGTAGCTACCCGAGAAGTACACGGGGTCGATCTCGTCAAGGTCGACGAACTCCTCCAGCTCGATCAGCCGGTTCTGTTCGGGCATCAACTGCGCCATGTCGTCGTCGGTGACCACCACCCAGCTGCCCGAGCTCAGCTCGTATCCCTTCACGATCTCGTCGTAGGGCACCTCTTCGCCGGTCGACTCGTTCACCCGCTTCTGGCGGACACGTGCGTGGTCACGGCCGTCGAGTTGGTTGAAGCGAACCGATTGCTCGGACACCGCCGAGAACAGCTTCACCGGGATCGAGACCAGCCCAAAACTGATCGATCCGCTCCAGATTGCGCGTGGCATGGCACTCCCAGAACCGCCCGAGGACCTACATCCTACCGACCGCAGCGCGCAACCGGCGGACATCGGGCTCCGCCCACCGTGGTCGTCACAACCAGAGCGATGTTGCGGAAAGGTTACGAACGCGCAACACTTGTGCTGTCGCGCGTCGCCTGTCGACCGCTTCCCACGCAATCTCCCCCCCACCTGGAGCCCAGCCTTGGACGCCGAACGCTTGCACGACCTCTCACCCGAGCGACGTGCCCGCATCTATCGAGCCCGTCGCATCCGGGTGCTGATCGGGGCGATCGCCACCGGCACGCTCTTGGCCGGCACTGCGGTGGCTGCCGCCAGCACCTTCAGCAAGTCCGAGACGACGACCGCAGCAGCTTCGACACGGCGCAGCGACGACGGCACGCGCCGTCGGATGACCGATGCTGCAGGCCGCAAGGCCAGCTCGAACCGCGCCGAACAGGAAGACTGGGAGTTCTCCCGTCTGGTCGCCGAGACGCGTCGCGAGACCGAGCGCCGCACCGCCGAAGCCGAGGCCGCCGTGGCGGCGGCCGAGCAACGACAGGCCGATCAGGCTGCAGCCAAGGCCAAGGCGGCCGAGCAGGAGAAGGCAACTGCAGCCGCCGAGGCGGAGCAGGCGGCAACGGGCGCCGAGCGCATCGCCAAGGCCAAGCAGGCCGCCAAGGCCGAGAAGGCCGCCGAGCTTGCCGCTGCTTCTGGCCGCGACTCGACACCACCAGCCGACGCCGCCGCCGCCACGCAGCAGGCCAGCGCAGCCGAACTGGCAGCCGCCAAGAAGGCCGCCGATGGCAAGGCCTGGATGGAAGCAGCCGCCCGGGCCGAGCAACAGCGAGCGGCTGCACCGGCGCCATCGGTTTCGGGGTCGATCGGTGCACCTTGGGTGGCACTCGCCGAGTGCGAGGCGAGCGGCAACTGGGCGATGAATTCCGGTAATGGCTACTACGGCGGCCTGCAGTTCAACCTGGGCACCTGGAAGTCCCACGGCGGCGTCGGGATGCCCCACGAGAACAGCCCTGCCCAGCAGATCGAGATCGCCAAGCGAGTGCAAGCCTCTCAGGGTTGGGGAGCCTGGCCCGCCTGCTCCCGCAAGATCGGGCTGCGCTAACCCGAGCCCGCATCCATCATGCGGGCTCGGCGATCACGCGGTTCTCAAGTCGGCCGATGCCCTCGACCTCGACGGTGACGGTGTCCCCCGGCACCAGCCAGCGAGGCGGGTCGAACCCGGCGCCCACCCCCGCGGGCGTCCCGGGGGGGATTGCGTCCCCCCCCTCCACCGTCATCGACTGCGACAGGTAAGCAATCTGCTCGGCGACGGGGAGAACCATCTGCGAGGTCGACCCGTCCTGGCGGAGTTCGTCGTTCACCCAGGTGCGAATGCGCAGGTCCTGTGGGTCGGGTACCTCGTCGGGCGTGACGACCCAGGGACCGATCGGCCCGTGCGTGTCGAACGACTTGCCCAGGGTGAAGGTGGGGCTGCGCCGCTGCCACTCCCGAACCGACACGTCGTTGACGACCAGGTAGCCGCCGACCGCCCCAAGCGCCTCGTCGGCGCCGACGCGCCGGGTGCTCCGGCCGATCACCACGCCCAATTCGCCCTCGTAGTCGACTGACGCTGCGTCTCGAGGCACCCAGATGTCGTCGGTCGGGCCGGTCACGCAGGTGCTCTGCTTGTTGAAGAACAGCGGCGCGTCGGGCGCCGGCATGCCCATCTCGGCAGTGTGGGCGGCGTAGTTCTTCCCGATGGCCAGAAACTTGGGCGGCCGCGCAATCGGTGCCAGCAGGCGCACCTGGGACCGGGCCCAGCGACGTCCGGACAACACGAGTGATTGTCCCAACGGTACCCGGTCGGTGCGATGCGTCAGCTCGGCGATCTCGTCGTTCTCCACCACGCCGACGGCGACAGCGCCGCCGGCGTTGAACCTCACCAACCGCACCGTGTGCCCCCTTCGCTCACCGAGCCCGCCGGTCCGGACCGCTAGGCACCCGACAGCAGGGCCCGAGCGACCAGGTCGGTGCCAAACGCCGTGAGGATGGCCAAATACAACAACCCGGTGGCCGCCATAACCGCGGCGTACTGGCGCTCTTTGAGGGCCGCCCGGGTGACCCCAACCAGCACGATCGTCGTGATCGCACTCGCCGCCCAGAACCAGCCGAGCATGCCCCCGTAGGCATCGTCGATCGTGCCGTTGAACACCGACACCATGCCGACGGGAACGAGGAACAACAACACCTCGACCGGCCAGGTGTACCCGACCCAGCGCACCAGCTCGAGCAACGGGGCCCGCGGCAGGCCAGGCTGCACCAGGTACCAGTGGCCAAGCAGCATCCCATCGGACACCGCGCCGAGGAACGCCGCCCCCGCCAGCCATCGGGCCACCGACAACACCGGGGCGTCGCCCCCCGAAGCCACTCCCCCGGCGATCAACGCAACGATGCCGAAGGCCACGGGGATGAGATCGAGCATCGGGGGGAACTCGGGGACCGACTCGTCGAAGACCTGCTCGTCCTTCTCGATGCCGCTCATCTGGGCGACCCGCTCCGAACGGGCCTGGCTGCGCTCCCGCTGGAGCGCCACCCCGGCGCCGCGGCGCTGCCACGACACAAAGGTCACCCCCACGGTGGTGATCAAGGCAAGCGCAGCCGCAACGTCGCGCACGGCGTTGGGTTCGTAGCGCAGCCCGACGACGACGGCGCCGGCGAACAGCACGCCCGTCGTGCCGCGGATCGTCCAGCCGTATCCGATGCCCACCTCGCGCCGGCGGCCGGTCAGGGCCAGAAAGGCGCCCATGCCGGTCGCCCAGGCGACCATGAACGTGGCGGCGTCCAAGGTGATCATCGACGCAATGCCTTTCGCTCGGGCGAGGGGGGGGGGATCGCAACTCGATGTGAGTTGCGACGGTGCAGTGCCCGGACGCTAGCCCGGTTGGGGTTGGAGGTCGCTTCGAGCGCGTGGCCCGGCTGTGCTGCGCGCCCCGCCGGCCCCATGAGCGGCCGCGGCGTCGGCCGCTTGGGCAGCATGGTGGGAGCTACGGGTGAACGGGGACGACTCGGCGTGGGCGATGCCGGCCTCCCGTGCCAAGGCGCCGAACCGGTCAAAGTCGGCGGGGGTCCACCAGTGCGACACCGGCAGGTGGGCTGCGGTGGGCCTCAGGTACTGGCCCATCGTGACGATGCTGACGCCGACCCCGGCCAGATCGGCGAGGGTGGAGGCGATCTCCGCCTCGGTCTCGCCCATGCCCAGCACCATGCCGGACTTGGTGACCAACCCTGCATCGGCCGCCCGGGCGAGCACGGCGAGGCTGCGGGTGTAGTCGGCGGAGGGCCGGGCGGCCCGCTGGAGCCGGGCGACCGTCTCGATGTTGTGGTTGAGCACGTCGGGGCGGGCGTCGAAGATGAGTTCGAGCGACTCGGGGTCGCCTTTGCAATCCGAGATGAGCACCTCGACCCGACATCCCGGCCGGGCCCGACGGATCGCTTCGATCGTCGCCGCAAACGCCCCGGCGCCGCCGTCGGGCAGGTCGTCGCGAGCCACCGTGGTGACGACGGCAAAGTCGAGCCCCATCGAGACGACCGCCTCGGCCACCCGTTCGGGCTCGCCGTCATCGAGCGGGCCGGGGCGACGGGTATCGACCAGGCAGAACCCGCAGGCGCGGGTACAACGCTCGCCGTTGATCATGAACGTGGCGGTCCCGTCGGACCAGCACTCAGACAGGTTGGGACAGCCTGCCTCCTCGCACACCGTCACCAGGTCCAGCCCGGCGATCTGACGCTTGAGCGCCGTCACCTCGGGGCCGTGCTCGACTCGGGACCGCATCCACGAAGGCTTGCGCTCCCGGTAGGGCACCGCCTCGTCCACCCCCGCCTCGGCCAGACGCTTGGATCGCCTCGGCGACAGGGTGACCGTCGAGGTCGTGGCGCCTCCGTCGGCGGGTTCGGCGGCGACCGATCGGGCTGTCGCTCCCATCCCAGCGGATGCACCGGCCAAGGTGACCCCGGCGTTGGCACCGGCTGCACCCGGGTCGGAGCGGGCAGCGGCGACGTTGCGGCTGAATGGGGCCAGATCGTCGACATGATGGCGCCACACGACGTCGGAGCGGTCCCACGCCCGGCCATGCCCGAACGCCTCGGCGGGCGGCGCCCAGCGCTCGACCGCCCGGGCGATGAAGGCGTCGGTCGCTTCGGCCAGGCCGACGTCGATCCCCTCGGCGGCCAAGGAGGTGACCCCGTACTCGGCGATGCCGCAGGGCACGATGTGGTCGAAGTAGCTCAGGTCGGGGTGGACGTTGAGGGCCACGCCGTGCAGGGTGCGGTTGCGCACCAGGCGCACGCCGATGGCAGCGATCTTGCGGGGCCGTTCACCCTCCGGCGCGATCCACACGCCCGGGTAGTCGTCCATCCGGGTGGCGCCGGGCAGGCCCAGGTCGGCCAGCGTGTCGATCACCACCTGTTCGACCGTGCGCACGTAGGCGACCGTGTCGGGCTTGTCGCCCCCGCCCCGCCCCGGCAGCGTCAGCACGGGATAGGCGGTCAGCTGCCCGGGCCCGTGAAAAGTGACGTCGCCGCCGCGGTCGGCCCGCACCAGCTCGGCCCCCACCGTGGCGGGGTCGACGAGGATGTTGGCCGGGTCGGTGCGCACCCCCATCGTGTAGGTGGGCTCGTGCTCCTGGCAGAGCAGCCAGTTGTCGGCGCCCCGCTGTGACAGCGCGTGCTGAAGGGCGTAGGCATCCCGGTATCGGGTGCGGCCCAGCCAGCGGACGTGCAGGGGCGCCGGCTTCATCGGCGGGCGCTCACAGCTCGGCCGTCCAGTCGCGGGTCTGGAGAATCTCCTTCATGCGGGCGAGGAAGGCGGCGGCGTAGCCGCCGTCGAATGCCCGGTGGTCCCACGACATGGTGAGGTTGCCCACGGAATGGATGGCGATCGACTCGTGGCCCCGCTCGTCGGTGATCGCCACCGGGCGGCGGGTGATGCCGTCGGTCGAAAGGATCGCCACCTGGGGCTGGTTGATGATCGGCGCCACGAACAGCGTGCCGAAGCTGCCCGAGTTGGACAGCGTGAACGTGCCGCCCACCAGATCGTCCGGTCCGAGCGCTTTGGTGCGGGCCCGACCGGCCAGGTCGGCGATGTCACGGGCGATCGCCCGCAGACGCTTGTCGGAGGCATGACGCACCACGGGGGCCAGGAGCCCCTCGAAATTGAGATCGACCGCAACCGACAGGTTGACGTTGCGGTGAACGACCAAACCGTTCTCGTCGACCGAGGCGTTGATGTAGGGGAACTCCTCGATGGCGTCGACCGCTGCCCGGGCGATGAACGGCAGGTAGGTGAGGCTGTAGCCCTCGGTCGCCTTGAAGTCGGCGCCAAACAGGCTGCGAGCCGTCTCCACGCCCTCGAAGTCCACCTCGACGGCGGTGATGGCGTGGGGGGAGGTGGCCTTGGACGCCACCATGTGATCGCCGGTGCGGCGACGGATGTTGGTGAACGGAACCTCGGTGTCGTCCGCGCTGAGCGTGACGGGCGCCGGGGTGGGCACCGACGACTGAGGCTGGCTCTGCGGGGCCGGGGCGGGCGAAGCGGGCGCACCGAGGGCGAACGCCGGGGCCTGAGGAGCCGCTGGCGGGGCCTGGGCGCTGGCCAGCGGTGCAGCCGGAGCGCTGGGGGCCTGTGCGGGGGGTGCGGAGCCTGGCGCACCCTGACCGCGGGCCTCGATGGCGTTGACCGCGTCCTCGCGTGTGATGCGCCCCCCGGGGCCCGTACCGGTCACCTCGGAGGCGTCGAGGTCGGCCCCGTCCAGCAGCCGACGAACGAGCGGCGACAACAGCACGCCGCCGTCGCTCGTCGTGGCCGACGAACTCTCAGGCTTGGCCTCGTCGCCGGCTGCCGCCTGCTGGGGCTCTTCTCCCGGCTGCTCCTCTTGGGGCTGGGTTGCCTCATCAACCGGGGTCTCCTCGGCTTCGGCCTGGTCCTCCGGCTGAGGTTCGGGCTCCGGCTCGCTGGCCTGCGCCACCTCGGGCTCGGCGGGCGCCTCTTCCTCACCGCTGTCGGCGTCCTCGTCGGACCCGCTGGGCGCCGCTCCCTCGCCGACGACGGCGATCACCGTGCCGACATCGACCGTGTCGCCCTCGGCGGCGCGCAACTCCTGCACCGTGCCGGCGATCGGGGAGGGCACCTCGGTATCGACCTTGTCGGTCGACACCTCCAGCAACACTTCGTCCTCGGCCACCTCGTCACCGGGTTGCTTGAACCAGCGGGTGATCGTTCCTTCGGTGACGGACTCGCCCAGCTGGGGCATGGTGACGTCGGACATGGTTGCTGCTCCTGTGATGTGCGAACGGTGTGATGGCGAATGGGTTGATCTGGGGACGGGGCGCTACCCGTGAAGGCTGCGGCCGGTGAGGGTCATCACCGTCTCGCCGAAGAGCTCCGACAGGCTGGGGTGGGGCTGGAGGTAGTGGGCGATCTCGTCCACGGTCGCCTCCCAGTTGACCGCCAGGTACCCCTGGCCGAGCTGTTCGGTGACCCACGGGCCGACCATGTGAACTCCGAGCACGCGACCGCCGGTGCCGTCGCCTTGATCCTCGGCGATGATCTTCACCAGACCATCTGTCTCGCCGATGATCTGTGCGCGGCTGTTGCCCATGTAGCGGCTGCTCGACACGACGACGTCGAAGCCGGCCTCCTTGGCCGCCTCCTCGGAGTATCCGGCGAAGGCCACCTCCGGCTTGCAGTAGATCGCCCAGGGAACAGCGTGGTAGTCGACCGGCACGGGGTGCTCACCGAGGATGTCGCCGATGGCGCAGATGCCTTCGGCGAAGCCGACGTGGGCCAGCTGGGGCGTGGCGATGCAGTCGCCGATCGACCACACCCCGTCGGCACTCGTCCGGCACAGCTCGTCGACGGTGACGAATCCGCGGTCGTCGAGGTCGACTCCGGCGCCGTCGTCGACCAGCGAGTCGGTGTAGGGCCGGCGGCCGACCGAGACGACGACCAGATCGGTCTCGATCGTCTCGCCGTCGCCGAAGCTGACGGTGGTGGCACCCGAACCGTCCGGCTCGTGGCCGGTGACCTTCACCCCGGCGCGCACGTCGATCTTCTTCTTCTTGAACGCCCGCAACACCTGCTTGGCGACGTCCTCGTCCAGGCCGGGCAGGATTTTGGGCAGCGCTTCGAGAATGGTCACGTCTGCGCCCATGTCGGCCAGGGTCGAGGCGAACTCGCAGCCGATGGCACCGCCGCCGATGACGACGGCGCGACGGGGCAGATTGGCCAGCTCCAGGAACTCGTCGGAGGTGCACACGACCGAACCGTCGGGCTCGAAGCCGGGGATGGTGCGTGGCACGGACCCGGTGGCCAGGATGACGGCGTCGCCCTTCAGGGTGCGGGTGCCGCCGTCGGACAGTTCAACGGTGACCGAATGGTCGGATTCGAGGCGACCGGTCCCGGCGACGGTTTCGATCTTGCGCTGCTTGATCAGCCCGGACAGCCCCTTGTGCAGCTGATCGACAACCTTCTGCTTGCGGCTCTGGGTCACCGACCAGTCGACCTCGGGAGCATCGGTGGTGATACCAAAGGTCCCGGCGCCGAGCACGGTCTGATGGACGTGGGCGGTCTCGAGCAGTTCCTTGGCCGGGATGCACCCGCGGTGCAGGCAGGTGCCACCGACCTTCTCCTTCTCCACCATGGCGATCCGCAGACCGGCGCTGGCGCCGTAGAGCGCAGCGCCGTAGCCCCCGGGGCCTCCACCGATGATCACCACATCAAAATCGTCGGCGCCCTGCTGCGACCCTGACCCCTGCTGCGAAGCGTTGCTCACGCCGATCTCCTCACCACCGCGCCGTTCGGCCCCGGTGCCCATCCGAGACTACCCCGGTGTGACGCCGACACCGGCCGGTCGTCGCCCGCTCCATCGAAAGGACGGTCGCCAGCCGGCCGAACGGGCTCAGGTGTTGCCGGTCGCCATCACCACCTGGGTGACGAACGCCGCCACAATCAGGACCCCGCAGATGACGGCGGCGATGATCAAACGCTTGGTGCTCACGCCGAGGCAGGTTAGTCAGCGGTCGGTTCGGCAGCTGAACCTCGACGGCGGTTGACTAGGCGGATGGATATTGCGATCACCGGATCCGGCGGGCTTATCGGCACCGCTCTGAGCAAGGCGTTGACCGATCGGGGCGATCGGGTGCTGTCGCTGACCCGGTCGGCCGACAAGGCCAAGGGCGACCCCGACGCCGCCTACTGGTCGCCCTCCTACGGCAGGATCGACGCCGGTGCGCTCGAAGGCCTCGATGCCGTCATCCACCTGGCGGGTGAGCCGATCGCCGACAAGCGCTGGACCGACGATCAGAAGGCCAAGCTGCTCAACAGCCGCACCGAGGGCACCACGTTGATCGCCGAAACGCTCGCCGGGCTGGCCCGCCCACCGGCCACGCTGCTGTCGGCGTCGGCGATCGGCTACTACGGCGATACCGGCCAGCAACTGGTGGATGAGACCTCGCCGGCGGGGTCGGACTTCCTCGCCAACATCTGCGTTGCCTGGGAAGCGTCGACCGCTCCCGCCGAGGCCGCGGGGATCCGCACCGTCCACCTGCGCACCGGCATCGTGCAGTCGACCCAGGGTGGCGCGCTGCAGAAGCAGCTGTTGCCCTTCAAGATGGGGCTGGGCGGCAAGGTGCTGCCCGGCACCCAATGGGTCAGCTGGATCACGATCGACGATGAGGTGGGCTCGATCATCCACGCTTTGGACACACCCGAGGTGACCGGCGCAGTCAACCTGGTGGCCCCCAACCCGGTGACCAACGCCGACTACGCGTCCACGTTGGGCAAGGTGTTGCACCGGCCGACGTTCATCATCCCGCTCATCGGACCGAAGGTGCTGTTCGGCTCGGAGCTGGCCGAGTCGCTGCTGAAGACCAGCCAGCGGATCGACGACGGCGTGCTCGAGCGGACCGGCTACCGCTTTGCCCATAGCGACCTGGAGGCCGGGCTGCGCAGCCTGATCGACGGGGACCGCTAGGACGGCGGGGCGCCATCGTCCAAACTGGGAGCGCCGGGCCGGGAAGCTCCCGCCGGGCAGGACGGAAACATGATGGTCGAGAAGACAGCCAAGGACCAGGTTTCGGTGTCGCGACAGATCGACGCCAGCCCTGAAGAGATCTTCGACGTATTGGCCCATCCGGCCCGCCACTCCGAGATCGATGGCTCCGGCACGGTGAAGGACAGCCGCGACGGCCAGCAGCTGCGCCTGTCCCCCGGCGCCAAGTTCTCCATGGACATGCGCCTCGGGTTGCCCTACCGGATCAAGAACACGGTGGTGGAGTTCGAGGAGGGCCGCCTCATTGCGTGGCGACACTTCGGCCGCCACATCTGGCGCTACGAGCTCGAGCCCGTCGACGGCGGCACCCTGGTGACCGAGACGTTCGACTGGTCGGGCGTGCCGGTGAAGGCCTACATCACCCTGATGAAGTGGCCGGAGCGTCACGAGAAGAACATGGCCGCCACGCTGGAGCGCCTGGCCGAGGTCACCGAAGACGGGGCCACCAAGGGCTAGCCGGTGAGTTTACCGAGCGCCGGCACCGACCCGGCCGACCGGCCCGGGGTGGCCGCCTTCGACTTCGACGGCACGCTCAGCGTGCGAGACACCCTCGTGCCGTTCCTCGTCGGCCTGGCCGGCCGACGGGCGATGGCGTCGCTGCTGGGCGGCTCCGGCGCCGAGCTGGTGCGCGGCCGAGGCCGCAGTCGCGACGCGGCCAAAACGATCGTGCTGCGGCGCGTGATGACCGGCCGCCCGGCGGTGGACGTGGCGGCGGCCGGCACGCGCTACGCAGCACGGCTGTTGCCCAGGCTGCGTCCCCACGGCCTCGAGCGGGTGCGCTGGCATCAGCAACGCGGCGACCGGGTGGTGCTCGTGTCCGCCTCGCTGGGCGTCTACCTACGACCCTTGGCCGACGAGCTCGGCCTGGACGGGGTCGAAGCCGTCGAGCTCGTCGTCGACGCTGACGGCCTGCTGACCGGCGCCATGATCGGACCCAACTGCCGGGGCCCCGAGAAGGTGGTGCGCCTCGACGGCTGGCTGGCCGGGGCAGGACTGGACCGCTCCAGCATCGAGCTGTGGGCGTATGGCGACTCGACGGGCGACGACGAGTTGTTGGCGGCGGCCGATCACGCCCATCGCTGCGGACGTCCACCGCGCAAATCGGGCGATCGCCGGGGTGTCCGCATCACCGGGTGACGGCGGCTACTCGATCACCGGCTTGACGTCGGTCAGGCCGATGTACACCGGGCCCGATTTCAGAGCGATCGGGTTGCCGGCATCGTCGGTCAGGTGCCAGGTGTCGTCCGGGTTGGCGCGGGACCAGGTGCCGTGGATGTAGTCCCGGCCGGTCATCACCCACGCTTCGCCTCCGCCAGTGGACGCCGCCTCGGGCGACCGGTCGTCGGCCGGCGACGGTGGGTACCCGGTGCCCAGGATCACCACCGAGGTGCGCCCGATCTGGTAGCCGGTGTCCTTGTCGATGTGGGGGCGGCCGTGCTGGAAGCGAAGCCACATCTGGGAGGTGTCGTCCCACTGCCACCAGGAGTGCGACTGGCCGATGTCGACCGACACCTTCACCGGTTGCCCACTCACCGTGTTGACCCCGGCGCCGGCGCCCACGAAGTCGGTCTGCCTCCTCGGTGGCAGGGCCTCTGCGCCACGCGCGGCGATCCAGCCCGGGCGGTGGCCGTAAAAGTTGTGCGGCTGTTGTCGGTCGTCGCTGCGGAAGAAGGAGCCGACCGCGTTGCGGTTGAGCATGCGCACCAACGTGCCGTCCGTCTCCCGGGCCTCCATCATCGCCATCACGTAGTCGTTACCGCCCGAGAACACCAGCATCGGCCGGCCCAGGCTCTTGATGATCGGCGGATCGGCGGTGCGCCCCGATCGGATCGGCCCGATCACGTCGGCCGCCCGGGAGTGGTACACGGCGATGAACCGGCTGACATCCTCGGCGCGGAGCTCGTAGATCAGGTCGGCACGATGCAGGTTGGTATGAGGATCGACCTCGGGGGCGTTGGACACCTTCACCGCGACCGCCGGCCCGGCAGCGCCCTCCGGCGAGTCGAAGCCCAGGTTGGTCAGCGGAGCACAGCACCCCTGGGGCCACGGCTCGGGCGGCAACACCGGCAACAGCTGGGGCCCCGCCTTGTCGCCGGAATCCGTTCCGATCGGCACCTCCTCGACGTCTGTGACGGGCGCGACGGCCTGGGTGGTCGACGTGACCTCCTCCGGGACGCTCGACGGCGCCGAAGCCTTCTTCGAGGTACCGCTGACGCCCTTGGACGTCGACACGATGCGTCGACGAGCGATGGGCGTCTCGTCATTGGTCGAGACGGTGGAATCATCGCCCGTGCGCAGGACCAGCACCCCGGCCACCGCAGCGACGACGACGATCGGTGCAAGGAAGGCCAGTTGCCGGGGTGACATCGAGCGGACGGCCGCCCACAGTCGACCCATCGTGTCGCCCACCGTCGAGCGAAGGCGATCGATCACTGGCTACGTGACGGTGGGGGCCGTGGTGACCAAACCGACGTAGATCGGGCCTCGCTGCAGGCCGATCGGACGCCCGTTGAGGTCGTTCATCTGGAACGTTGCCGTATCTGCGCCTCGGCTCCAGCTGCCTTGGGTGACGGTCTGACCGGTCAGCACCCACACCTGTCCGGAGGCCGCGACGCCCGGCTGCGTGGGGTACGTGACCGCTTCCAGGCTTCCGAAAGACTGCTGGTAGGCGGTGGTCATCACGATCACGGAGCTGCGACCGATCTGGGAGCCGTCGGTCTTGTTGATATGGGGCCGCCCGGACTGGAAGCGCACCCACTGCTTTGACGCGTCGTCGAAGACAAAGCCCGATCGCTGGCCGGCCACCTGCAGGTCGACGCGGCGAGCGGGTGTGGCTCCGGCGTTCTGCTGTCCATCCGCGAGGAACGCAAACTGGGGGTTGGGCGGGTAGGTGTAGGGGGCGTACTTCTGCACCAGGTTGTTGCGGCTGACGAACAGGTTGTAGTCGGTCGCTTTGGGGGACGTTCGGAAAAACTGGGGCGAACCGTCCTGGTTCTCTTGGGCGTGAACCAGCCATCCCTCCTGCTGGCGCAGGTCAACCCTGGCCTGCACGCCCTCGTTGGCTCCCGCGTAGGCCAGGATCGGGCGCCCCAGCGGCGCCAGCAGTGGCAGGTCGCCGCTGCGCGCCGACCGGACGGCGCCGATCGTGTCGACATTCCGGGAGTGATACACCGCCAGAAAGCGACTGGCATCCCCGATTTGGTGGGCTGGTTCCTCGTAGATCAGGTCGGCCATGTGCAGCCCGGTCTGTGGGTACGCTTTTGGGGCATTGGACACCTTGACCGCCAACGCCGGCCCGCCCTGACCGAATGGTGAGTCGACCCCCAGACCGGTGAGCGGGGCGCAGCGACAGCCCTCCGGCCAGGCGACCGGCGGCACCGGGCCGATCAGCCCCGCGGTGAGGTCGACAGGGGTCGGCTGGCCGGGCTCGGGCGCACGCAGTTGATCGGATTCGCCTGGCGGGGCTGTCGGCACCGGGTCGACCGGGCCCTGGTCCTGGGGAAAGACCTGCGCATCGGCCTTCGCCTTGGCGTCGACCTTCGCCTTCTTGGCATTGGCGGCCGCATCGGCCTTGGCCTTTGCATCCAAGGCGTCGCCCATGCCTCGGGACGTGGAGACCAAACGTCGCGCCGGGACGGCCACGTCGTCTCGGGTCTCCACCTTGGCGGGGTCGGTGCGGTTCGATGCCATGGCGATGCCTGCCACCAGTGCCACCGCCACCACTGGGCTGGCCGCGAGCGCACGCCGAGAGGTGACAGCTGTCGCCAAACCCTGAGGAAGCTTGGCGATGAAGTCTGGCAGCGCCACCCTGAACCTCCTAGGTCGGACTAGTGGATGCTAGCCCGACCACCCTGGCATTGGAATGAACGAATGCGAGGGGGCCGGGCCGGCGCATCGCTGGTCCCGCTACTACTTGGGCTGCATCCGGGTGCCGGCGTCGAGGCGCACCGTCTCGGCGTTGAAGTACGAGTTGGTGATCATCTCGACGGCGAGCGAAGCGAACTCGGACGAGAAGCCGAGGCGCTTGGGGAACAGCAGGTTGGCCGCCAGCTTCTCCTTGAACTGCTCGGAGGCCTCGCCGGTGCCGTAGATCGGGGTGTCGAACAGACCGGGGGCGATCGTGTTGATGCGAATACCCGAGGCGGACAGGTCGCGTGCAACCGGCAGGGTCATGCCGACGACGCCGCCCTTGGAGGCGGAGTAGGAGGCCTGGCCGATCTGGCCGTCGAAGGCCGCCACCGATGCGGTGTTGACGATGGCGCCACGCTCGCCGGACTCGTTGGGCTCGGTCTGGCTCATCGCCGTCGCCGCCAAGCGAATGGCGTCAAAGCTGCCGATCAGGTTGATCTCGATCACCTTCTTGAAGATGTCGAGGTCGTGGGCCGAGCTGTACTCGCCGTCGCGCCCGATGGTGCGGGTGGCCCAGCCGATGCCGGCACAGTTCACCAGCGCCCGGACGGGGCCGAGCTCCTTGGCGGCCTCGACGGCGGCGATGATCTGGTCGGTGTCGGTCACGTCGGTGGCGACATAGACGCCACCGATCTCCTTGGCCAGCGCCTCGCCGGCCTCGGCCTGGCGGTCCAGGTCGCAGACGACAACCTTGGCGCCCTTGTCGGCCAGCGCCTTGGCGGTGGCCTCTCCGAGGCCAGAGGCCCCACCGGTCACGAGTGCGGAAGCTCCGTTGATGTCAAGCATTCGAACATCGTAGGGAGCGAGGCCGCCCGCGCGCAGATTGAGGCCTCCGACGGTCGCCCCCGGACGCCCGGCTCGACCCCAAACCCACCGAACCGGGGAGCCCAAACAACCGCCAGACGGGCCACCCCACTCCCGAGTTGCAAGCGGGCTGCGAACCGGGGAGCCCAAACGACCGCCAGACGGGCCACCCCACTCCCGAGTTGCAAGCGGGCTGCGGACCGGGGAGCCCAAACGACCGCCTGACGGGCCACCCCACTCCCGAGTTGGCTGTTTAGGCGGGCGAGCCCCAGCCGGCGCCCCCGGGGGTGAGCATGCGGATCACGTCACCGGTTTCGAGCTGCAGGGTGCACTTGCCGGGGAGCCGTCGGGCCTGCGCCTCGTCGCCGCCGGGCAACAGCCAGTTCTCGCCCACGGCCCCGTCACCTCCGCCCGCCCTGCCGTGGGGCGCCACCTCTCGTCGCTCGCAGATCAGCGACACGGTGACCGGCTCGAGCACCTCCAGCTCACGCTCGATGCCCTCGCCTCCCGCAGCGAGCCCGGTTCCCCCACTCCCCCGGCGCAGGCGGTAGCGCCGCACCCGCACGCCCAACGCCCGCTCGGTTGCTTCCACAGGCGTGTTCAGCGTGTTGGTCATCGCCGTGTGCACACCGGACATGCCGGGTCGAGCCTTGGCGCCATCGGCCACCGGTCGACCGCCCTGTCCGCCACCGACCGTCTCGTAGCTCACCCAGCCGTCGCCGCCCAACAGGATGCTGTTCATCGTCCCCTGAGAGTCGGCGGGAACCCGATCGGGGAATGCACCGGCCAGCGCACCCAGCGCCACGTCGGCCACCCGCTGGCTGACCTCCACGTTGCCCGCCCCGACCGCAGTTGGCGCCAGCGCATCGGTCACCGTGCCGGGACGGGTGATCACCTGCAGCCGGCGGAGCGTGCCGCCGTTGGCGGGGAGGGTCGGATCGAGAATCGACCGCAAGGCCCAGAACGTCGCCGAGACCGTGACCGCCTTCGGCGCCCAGACGTTGCCCGGCGCCGAGGCACCGCATTGCGAATAGTCGAACGTGGCGCTGGAGCCATCCAAACGGAGCCGCACCCTCACCGGCACCGGTCTGCGCTGCGACGGCGCCGGCCCGGACGAGTCCATCACGTCGTCGTAGCTCCACTCCCCCAGGGGCGCCGCCGCCAAAGCGGCGGCCACCGTGCGCTCACCGTGGTCGAGCACCTCCTCGAAGGCACGAGCCGCCACGGCCGCGCCGCCCAGCTCCTCGACGATGACCGCCAGGCGCCTGGCCGCCACGCGGTTGGCGCCGACCTGGGCGTCGAGGTCACCCCGGCGCTCCTCCGGGGTACGACTGTTGGCCGAGATGAGGCGGGCCACCTCGGAGGTGAACACCATCGGCGGGATGCGCAGCCCCTCCTGGGCGATGTGAGTGGCCTCGGCGGGCAACGAGCCCGGCGCCGCGCCGCCGACATCGGCGTGGTGGGCCCGAGTCGCTACCCAGCCGACCAGCGTTGCCTCGGCATCGCCGGTCATCGAGGTGCCGCCGACCACCCCCGCCCGAACCCCCTCGGAGGTGGTGGCCCCGGCGGGCCCTGCAACGTAGACGGGAGCAACCAGCGTCAGGTCGTTCAGGTGGGTGCCACCGGCGAACGGGTCGTTGACCACCGCCTGGGTGCCCGGGGGCAGCGGGCCCAGAGCGTCGATCACCGCCGCCACCGCCGCCGGCATCGACCCGAGGTGAACCGGGATGTGCTCGGCCTGCACCAGCAGCTCACCGGGTGCGGTGAACAGCGCCACCGAACAGTCGGCGCGCTCCTTGATGTTGGGGCTGAACGCGGCCCGCCGCAGCACGGCACCGGCCTCGTCGGCCACCCCGGCGAGCCGTGCCAACAGCACCGCCAACGCCGCACTGTCGAGGCTGCCGTGCCATCGATTGCCGGCCTCCGGAGCCGAGCCGCTAGGGCCGGCATCAGTGTCGGCAGCCACGCCAGCATCCGCACCGATACTCCCATCCGCTGTCACCGCAGCATCCGCTGTCACCGCAGCATCCGCTGTCTCCTCGGTGATGACCAGCGCGCCCAGGGGGCCGGGCCGACCGGTCCAGCCTTCAGGGATCCAGACGGTGTGATCGGCGGCCGGCACCGACACCGGGCCGGACACCACCTGATCGCTGACCGCATCGGCACGCTCCAGCAGCTCGATCGGGCCGACCGGCGATCGCCGCTCGCCGAAGGCCCGGAGGGCGATGACCTCCACCGGGGTCTGCGGCAGCGAAAAGCCGTTGCGCTCCTCGTGGACGGTCCCGAAGCGTTGGACGTCGTCGACCTCGATCTCGTGGCCCTGCCCGGCGTACCGACACGACAGCACCGAGGCAACCTCGATGGGACGGTCGGCTTCACCATCGTCAACCTCGGCACGGTCGACTTCGGCACGGTCGGTCGCACCGGAATCGTGCTCGAACTCGGCTCGAACCCGGTCCTCCAGGGCGCGCCTCGCCTCGGCGAGCCCGTCGTGGTCGTGAGGGGTCGGCCACGAATGAGTCAGGTCGTGACGCTCGGGAGCGCCCACGATGCCAACCGCCGACAACACCCCAGCGAGCGGCGGCACGATGACCGCCGCCATGCCCAACAATCGGGCCAGGTCACAGGCATGCAACGGCCCGGCGCCACCGAAGGCGACCAGGGCCAAACCAGACGGGTCGACACCGCGGGCCACGCTGACGCTGCGCAGCGCGCCCTCCATGTTGGCCGTGACCACCGCCAGGGCCCCTTCGGCTTCGATGCCCTCCCGGGCAAACGCCTGGGAGGCTCCCCCGCCGTCGAGCGAGCCCAGCGCACCGTGACCCTGAGCGGGGATGCGGCCCAGCACCACGTTGGCGTCGGTCACCGTCGGCTCGATGCCACCTCGTCCGTAGGCGACCGGGCCCGGCTGTGCGCCGGCCGACCGGGGGCCGACCGTGACCGCTCCGCCGGCGTCGGTCGACACGATCGACCCTCCCCCCGCCCCGACGGTGACCACATCCAATGACGGCATCCGCACCGGGTAGCCGACGAGGTCGCGGTCGACCGCAGGCGCCGGGTCGCCGTCGAGGATGAGGCAGACGTCGGTCGAGGTGCCACCCATGTCGAAGGAGATCGCATCGGGGAACCCACAGGCGCTCGCCACCACCGCTGCAGCCCGAACCCCGCCTGCCGGTCCGGACAGCGCCAGCCCGGCAGGGGCGGCGGCCGCGTCGCCCAACGGCCACAGGCCTCCCGCCGACGTCATCACCCACAACCGTTCGGCCAACGGCGCCAGCCCTTCCAGGTAGCGACGCACCCGGGGTCGCAACGCGGCGTTCATCACGGTGGTGGAGGCCCGCTCGTACTCTCGGAACAGCGGCGACAGCTCGTGGCTGGCGGTGACGTCCCAGCCCGCCTCCCGGTAGGCCTGAGCGACCAGTTCCTCATGTTTCGGGTTCAGGTCGGAGTGTAGGAGGCACACGGCGAGCGCCTCGACGCCACCTGGGATGTCGGGCAGCGCTGCGACCTCCGGGGCGAGCTCCACCTCGCCGGTCGGTGACAGGCGTTCGGCGACGTCCAAGCGGTCGCGTCGGGCGACCAGGGGCGGAGGCCGGTCGGCGAAGTGGTCGGCCAGGGAGGGGCGGTTCTGTCGGCCGATCTCGATCAGGTCGGCAAACCCGGACGTGCCGAGCTGGGCCACCCGGGCCAGCGTGCCCTCGAGCACCGCGTTGGTGGCCACCGTGGTGCCGTGGGCCAGGTGCAGGGGCGCCGGATTGCCGGGGTCCGCCCTGAGGTCGCCACGGGCGAACGCTTCGGCTCGCAGGCGCTCGACGCCCTCCCGGATGGCAGCGCCAGGATCGGCCGGCGTCGACGGCAGCTTGACGATCGACCCGTCGGGTCCAACCAGGTCGGTGAACGTGCCGCCGGTATCCACCCCGATGTGCCACGCCGACCGTTCCGCCACGCCTCCGAAGCTACTGCCGAGGACGCGCCGGCCGGTGCCCAGAGCGCCACCGGAACCCACCGTCAGACGGCTCAGGACCAGCAGTGTCCCCCATGCACAACGCGAAGTGAGGTTCAACGCACATGGCGCCACCGTGGGTTTGAATGGACCGATGGGGCTCTCCACCGCAGTGACCACCTGTCCGCTCTGCGAGGCGATGTGCGGCCTCGAGCTGTCGCTTGATGGCGGACGTGTGACCCGCATTCGCGGCGATCGCGACGACGTGTTTTCCGGCGGTTATCTGTGCCCCAAGGGCACCACCCTCGGGCGGCTTCACGACGACCCCGACCGCTTGCGTGCTCCGGTGCATCAGCCCAATGCCCGCAGCGCCGCCGCCGGAGCGGCCCAACCGGTCACCTGGACCGAGGCCTGGCACCTCACTGAGGAGTTGCTGCGCACTGCGATCGACACGCACGGGCGCGACAGCGTGGCGATCTACCTGGGCAACCCCAACGTGCACCACCTGGACGGCACCCTGTTCGCCAAGCCGCTGATCCGGGGCCTCGGAAAGCCCAAGGTATTCTCGGCCAGCACGGTTGACCAGCGCCCCAAGGAGGTGGCCTCCGGGCTGATGTTCGGTACCACCCTGTCGGTGGCGGTGCCCGATATCGACCGCACCGACCTGGTGGTGCTCATGGGGGCCAACCCGCTGGAGTCCAACGGCAGCCTGGCCACGGCACCCGACTGGCCGGGCCGGCTGGCCGCCGTACGCGATCGTGGCGGCCGGGTGGTGGTGATCGACCCGCGCCGCACCAAGACGGCGCGGGCAGCCGATACCCACCTGGCCATCCGCCCCGGGGCCGATGCGCTGTTGCTCGCAGCGGTCGTCACCGAACTGGAGCGAACCGGTCGGGTCGATCCGGGCCACGCTGGGGAGTGGACCGTCGACCTCGACGAGGCCATCGCCTCGCTGGCGGCGTTCACCCCCGAGTCGGTCGCCGTCCGCTCTGGGGTGAGCCCAGACGAGATCCGCTCGTTGGCGGCGCAGCTCGCCGACGCCAAGTCGGCGGTGGTCTACGGCCGCATCGGCACCACCACCCAACGCTTTGGCACGCTGGCCAGTTGGCTGGTCGATCTGGTCAACCTGTGCACCGGCAACCTCGACCGAGCCGGCGGCGCGATGTTCACCAAGGCCGCCGCCGGCGCCGCCAACACCCGGGGCACCCCCGGCGTCGGTCGTGGCGTGCGCATCGGCCGCTTCGCCTCCCGGGTGCGCGGCCTGGGCGAGACGATGGGCGAGCTGCCGGTGGCGGCGCTGGCCGAGGAGATCGACACCGACGGCCCCGGCCAGATCAAGGTGCTGATCACGGTCGCCGGCAACCCGCTGCTGTCGACTCCCAACTCGGCGCGCCTCGAGGCGGCGATGGAACACCTGGAGCTGATGATCTCGGTCGACCCCTACGTCAACGAGACCACCCGCCACGCCGACATCGTGTTGCCCCCGCCCTCGCCGATACAGCGACCCCATTACGACCTGGCCTTCACCCAGCTGGCCGTGCGCAACGTGGCCAACTACTCCCCACCCGTCATGGAGCGCGACCCCGACACGCCCGAGGAGTGGGAGATCCTGGCCCGGCTGGCAGCCTTTGCTCAGGGCTTGGGACCCGAGGCCGACCCGGCCGACGTGGACGACCTGATGATCACCACTCTGGTCGGCGCCGCCGTCGCCGACGAGACCGGGCCGGTGCACGGCCGGGACGCCACCGATCTGCTCGCCGAGCTGGCTCCCCGCACCGGACCCGAGCGCATGCTCGACCTGATGCTGCGGATTGGCCCGTACGGTGATGCCTTCGGCGCCGTCACCGAGCCGGTGCCGCTGGGGCTCGACGAGGAGGGCCGTCCCATCTCGGTTCCGCCGCTCAGCCTGAACGAGCTGGAGGCCCATCCCCACGGGGTCGACCTGGGCCCGCTTCAGCCTCGCCTGCCCGAGGTGCTGCGCACCCCGTCCGGGCGGATCGAGGCCGCACCTCCCGAGATCGTTGCCGACGTGCGGCGACTCACCGCACTGCTCGACGACGGGGAGGACGGCTCCCTCGTCCTGGTTGGGCGTCGCGACCTGCGCTCCAATAACTCCTGGATGCACAACGTCGAGGTGCTCGTCAAGGGCAAGGAGCGCTGCACCCTGCACATCCACCCCGACGATGCCGCGCCGCTGCGGCTGACGAACGGCGAGCTGTGCGTGGTGTCGTCGCGGGTAGGCCAGTTGGAGGTACCGGTGGAGCTGACCGAGGACATCGCCCCCGGAGTGGTGTCGCTCCCCCACGGCTGGGGCCACAACCAGCCCGGCACCCGGCTGGCGGTGGCCAACGAGCGCGCCGGGGTGAACTCCAACCTGCTCACCGACGAGGACGACGTCGAGGCGATCACCGGCACCGCCGTGCTGTCCGGCATCCCCGTCGAGGTCGCCCGGGCCTGAGGTCGATCCACGCTCGGACGGAAGGGATGGCCGCCCACAGCGATCGCACCCAAGCCGCCTCTGGGTGTGATTGCTGTGGCCCGTCCCACAGCAATCACACCCAGTTGGACCGTGGGTGTGATTACTGAGGGGGCCCGGGGGACGAAGCCAGACCGGAGATCGGCTACGGAAGGGCGGACAGGTCGAGGTCCCACACCTCGTCACCCAGACGGCCGAAGCGGCGCAGTAGCGCCCGACCCTCGGTCGTGTCGCCCCGTCGGACGAGCAGCGCCCCGTCGGCCACCTTGGCCAGCCAGCCGTCGCGTCGAGCCAGCGCTTGGCTGCGACCGTCGGCGTCGGACGGGGCCTTCGATTCGAGCACGACCGTGTCGGCCACCCGCCCCAGCAACTCGGCGAACGCGGAGCGGTCGGCCGAACGCAGCGTCGCCTGCGGGTCGGGCCACGGCAACACCGCCACCACGGCGATCCCGGCGTCGAGGGCCACCTGCGCTCCGATCGCTTCGGGCCCAGGGCGCAACCCGGACAGCACAACCAGGTCGGGATGAAACTCGCCCTGGGCGGAAAGGATCTTGGCCAGCTGGCTGCGCGCCGCCGCCAACGACCGGGCGTCGAGTCGACGGATGCCGGAGACGGCATAGCGATACCCATCGGGGGCGCGCCGATCGGCGCTGCGACCGGTCGGCGCCTCATCGGTGGTGACAGCCGTTGAGGCATCGACGCTGGCGGGATCGGAGCCTGCTCCGTCGGCGGAAGACCCGCCTCCCGATTCGGAGACCGCGATGATCGTTGCCACCGCGGCGGGAGCAGAGCCGGCGGCGGCGGAGTTGGCTCCGCCGGCGGAGTTGGCTCCGCCGGCGGAGTTGGAGCCTCCGGCGGCGACCGTTGCAGCCGCCTCGGTGGCCAACCGGTCGGCCTCCTCGTTCATCGGATCGCCGGCGTGGCCCTTCACCCAGCTGAAGGTGACCTGGCCGTGCGCAGCCACCTCGTCGACGAACGGCTTCCACAGGTCCTGGTTGGCCACCGGCTCCTTCTTGGAGTTCTTCCAGCCCCGGCGCAGCCAGCCGTCGATCCACCCCTCGTTGAACGCCGACACGACGTATTTGGAATCGGACACCACCTCGACCGCACCGGGGTGCGCCGCCACCGCCTGACGCGCCGCTTGGAGTTCCATGCGCTGGTTGGTCGTGCCCCGTTCGCCTCCGGAGTCACACTCGCCGCGCTCGTCCACCCACCCCCAACCGCCGGGGCCCGGGTTGCCGAGGCAGGCCCCGTCGGTCCAGACGCGAACCACGTCAGAGGGTCCAGGGCGGATCGACGTCGGCGTCGATGCCGAAGCGGTCGATCGCCTTCATTGCCAGCGAGGCCTCGATCGTCCCGCTGCGGGACATGGCCGACAGCACACCGACGACCACGTGGGCGGCGTCGGTCTCGAAAAAGCGCCGCAGGTGGGCGCGGTCGTCGGAGCGTCCGAATCCGTCGGTACCCAGCACGGTCAACGGCCGGGGCACCCAGCGGACCACCTGATCGGCCCACGACGACAGGAAGTCCGAGACCGCCAACACCGGCCCCTCGCCCTCGGACAGCAGCTCGGTAATGAGCGGCGTCCGCTCGGGCGACTCCGGATGCAGTCGGTTCCACCGCTCGACTGCCAGCGCCTCCCGACGCAGCTCGTTGTAGGAGGTGGCCGACCACAGGTCGACCCCGACGTCGTAGTCCTCCGCCAGGATCCGCTGAGCCTCGACGGCCGCCGACCAACCCGTGCCGGAGTACAGGACCGACCCGCGGTGGGTCGCTTCGGGGGCGGCATGGCTGCGGTACAACCCGCGAGTGACCCACTCGGTCAGCTGCTCGATGCCGCCCTCGGCCTCGGGGGCCGGCGGCATCTCGTAGTTCTCGTTGTACAGGGTGAGGTAATAGAAGACGTCCTCGCCGCCGGCGGGGTCGCCGGCGGTCGACGCCGGGTACATCCGTGCGAGGCCGTCCTTGATGATCAGGGCCATCTCCCAGGCGAACGCCGGGTCGTAGGCCCGGCAGTTGGGCACGGTCGAGGCGAGCAGTTGGCTGTGCCCGTCGGTGTGTTGGAGCCCCTCGCCCTCAAGCGTGGTGCGACCGGCGGTCGCCCCAAGCAGAAACCCGCGAGCCCGGGCGTCGCCGGCGGCCCAGATCAGGTCGCCGACCCGCTGGAAGCCGAACATCGAATAGAAGATGAAGAACGGCAGCATCGGCACGCCGGTGGTGGCATAGGAGGTTGCCGCGGCGGTCCACGACGCCATGGACCCGGCCTCGGTGATGCCCTCCTCGAGGATCTGGCCTTGGGCCGACTCGACGTAGGACAACAACAGGTGGTGGTCGACCGGCTCGTAGCGCTGACCCTGCGCGGCGTAGATCTCCAGCTCGCGGAACAGCGCGTCCATCCCGAAGGTCCGGGCCTCGTCGGGCACGATCGGCACCACCCGATCACCGACCGTCTGATCCCGGGCCAAGCTGCGCAGCAGCCGGGTGAATGCCATCGTCGACGACACCTGCTGGCCGTTCGAACCCGACAGCAGCTCGTCCCACGTGTGGCCCTCCACTGCACCGAGGCCGCGACGCACGGGCAGCGAGCGGGCGGGCAGCGGCCCGTCCAGGTTGCGCCGACGTTCCATCAAGTAGCGGTGTTCGGGCGAATCCTCGCTGAAACGCAGGTACGGCGGATCACCGTCGGCGATCGCCTCCTCCGAGACGTCGGACTCGAGGTGCAGACGTTGGCGCAGTTCGCGCAGCTGCTCGGTGTCCATCTTCTTGATCTGGTGGGTGGAGTTCCGGCCCTCGACCTTCGACCCGAGCGCCCAACCCTTCACCGTCTTGGCCAGGATCACCGTCGGGGCACCCGCCATCTCGGTGGCCGACCGGTAGGCGGCGTACACCTTGGAGTAGTCGTGGCCGCCGCGGGGCAGGCTCTGGAGTTCCTCGTCGGACAGGTGCTCGACCAGCTTGCGCAGCCGGGGATCCGGCCCGAAGAAGTGCTCGCGGATGTAGGCACCCGATTCGGTGGCGTAGCGCTGAAACTCACCATCGACCGTCGTGTTCATCTTCTCGAGCAACACCCCGTCGACGTCATTGGCCAACAGCTCGTCCCAAGCGGCCCCCCAGACAACCTTGATGACGTTCCACCCGTTCCCCCTGAAGACACCCTCCAACTCCTGGATGATCTTGTTGTTGCCGCGCACCGGCCCATCGAGACGCTGCAGGTTGCAGTTGATCACCCAGGTGAGGTTGTCGAGGCCCTCGCGTGCGGCCAGGTTGATCGCCCCCAGGGTCTCGGGCTCGTCGACCTCACCGTCGCCAAGGAAGGCCCACACCCGCGAGTTGGACGTGTCGTCGATGCGCCGGTTGTGCAGGTACCGATCGAAGCGTGCCTGGTAGATCGAGTTGATCGGCCCCAGGCCCATCGACACGGTGGGAAACTGCCAGAAGTCACCCATCATGTGGGGGTGGGGGTAGCTCGTCAGGCCCCGCCCCGAACGGTCGGGCGTGTCGATGTCGAGGCGGAAACGGTCGAGGTCGGCCTCGTCGAAGCGACCCTCGAGGAAGGCGCGTGCATAGATGCCCGGCGAGGCGTGACCTTGGATGTAGACGTGGTCGCCGGGCGTACCGTCGGCCTGTCCCCGGAAGAAGTGGTTGAAGCCCACCTCGTAGAGCGCAGCGGAGGATGCATAGGTGGCCAGGTGTCCGCCGATGCCCGGCGAGGCCCGGTTGGCGCGGATCACCATCGCGACCGCGTTCCAACGGATGAATGCCCGAATGCGCCGCTCCATCTCGAAGTCGCCGGGAAACCACGGCTGAACGTCGGTGGGGATCGTGTTGATGTAGGGCGTCCACACCGATGCCGCCACCCCCAGCTGACCGGCATGCGCCGCCTCACCCAGACGGGCAAGCAGGTATCGGGCCCGCGCCTTGCCCCGGTGCTCGACCACCGCCTCCAGCGAATCGAGCCATTCCTGGGTCTCGCCAGGGTCGATGTCGGGCAGCTGGTGCGAGAACGCATCGTTGAGCATCGGAACTCCTCGTCGTTGCGGGCGTGAGGCCAGACTACGGCGCTCGGCTTGGGAGTGGGTCCACGAACCAGAGTGTCGGAGGGTCCACCGCTGCGTTTGGTGTACCCGACTAGGACTGCAGCGACCGGGAGGTGCGCGACAGCCAGCCGGTGAGCATCGCCACCGCCCGGGGGTCGTGGCGCAACTCGTGCCCGGCCCCCTCGATCAGGCGAAACTCGGCGGTGCCGTGGGCGTCGGCCAGCGCCAGCGGGTCGACGGCCGGCACCACCTCGTCGGCCGAACCGTGCAACAAGAACAGCGGCCGGGAGGCCAGTTCGGTCACCCGGTCCAATGGGCGGGTGGAGCGCAGGGCACGCCCCCAGGCGTCCTCATCGGCGGGGAAGTCGTCGTCGCGGATCACCCCGACCAGCCGGGAGTGCTCCAGCAGGTCGCGGGGGTGTTTGGCCCAGTCGTCGAAGTCGGCCGGGGATCCGGCGGCGGCAACGCCCGCCACCTTGGGGTTGGACGCTCCCTCGCAAATGCACAGCGAACCGCCGGTGCCGAACCCGACGAGCCACACGTGGGCGATGCCCAAAGCGGCCACCTCGTCGATGGCGGCGGCAATGTCGTGCTGCCAACCGTCGAGGGAGAAGTCGCCCTCCGACTTGGCGCACCCCCGGAAGTTGATCGTCAACACCGGCCACCCGAGGGACTCGCTGAGGCGATCGGCCAGCTGGGGGAATGATTTACCGGAGTTCTCGGCACCGCGACCCTTGTTGGGGTAGCCGTGGCACAGCACGACCCCGTGATCCGACGGCCGTGGACCGGCCGGCGCTGCCAGATACCCGGCCAGCGACAGCCCTTCCGAGCTGAACCTCAGCCAGGCCACGGCCCAGCTCCGTTGACCGCCAGCCCGGCCCGGTCGAGCGACCTCGTGGCATCGAGTACCTGCGGGGAGGCCCGACTCCACGGGAAAGCGGCTCTGCTCGAAGTGCACACGGCAGCGGCTCCCCGACCGATCAGCTCGATGCCGTCGCCCTGCGTCCGCCGTAGGGGCGATAGCCCCGGTTGTGGGCCTCCGCCAACGTGTCGGGACCGAAACAGATGTAGGTCTCGGCCGTCATCAGCTCGGTGATCAACGCCTCGTCGGCGCCCGAGATGGCATCGACGTCGTACACGACCTGCGTGCGCTTGTCGCCGACGTACTGATTCTCAGAAAACTGCTTGGGACGCTCCATGGCGCAAGCTCCTCCAACGGTGCCGAGCGGGGTTTTGGGCGAAGGTTACTCGTCGCCAACGGGGTCGTCGCCGAGCGCCGAGCCGACCGCCCCGATGCTGCGTTGAAACTCCCCCTCGGCGCGCAGCACGATCACCACCTGTTCGTCGCTCAGGTCGCGGTCCTCCACCTCGCCGAGCACCCAGGCCAGCGGCTCGTCCTCGTCGACGACGACCAGGTCGTCGGCCACCGTGTCGAACGTGCGGGGCGAGGCCAACCCGCGCCGGGACATGTAGGCGATGTGGGCCTCGATCACCGCCCGCACGTCGTCGTAGCTGATCTGAGCGGCCACGTCCGGCGGCAGGTGATCGGCGACGTAGTCGACCGCGTCCTCGACCACGTACACCGCCCGCATCGGCCGCTGGGCCTGCACGCCGGTGACCGACCCGACCGCCACCGCGGCGATCACAAAGGACACCAGCGCGCACAGCACCCAAAAGAGGGCGATCATCGCGTTGCTCCCGTCGAAATTGGACGACCGGTGGGACCGAACACGTTCACGCGCTCACGCTACCGGGGCGTTCAGATGCCGATCGCCTGAGCGAGCAGTTCCCGGTGGTAGGTCGGGTCGCCGAAGAGCAGCTCGGAGCTTTTGGCCCGCTTGAAGTACAGGTGGGCCGGGTGCTCCCAGGTGAAGCCGATGCCACCGTGGATCTGGATGTTCTCGGCGGTCGTGTGGAAGTAGGCCTCCGAGCAGTAGGCCTTGGCCAGCGACGACACCGAGGTCAGCTCGTCGTTCATCTCCGCACCGCACCAGGCGGCGTAGTAGGCGGCCGACTTACCGGACTCCACCTCGAGCAGCATGTCGGCCAGCTTGTGCTTGATCGCCTGGAACGAGCCGATCGGCCGACCGAACTGCACCCGGTCCTTGGCGTACTGCACGGCGGAGTCGAGGCACTCCTGGGCGCCGCCCATCTGCTCGGAAGCGAGGGCGACCACCGCCAGCTGCAGCATCTTGGTGAGCGTGTGCCAGCCTCCGCCAGCGGCGCCGATCAGCTTGCCCGGCGTCGCATCGAAGTCGAGCTTGGCCTGCTTACGGGTCTGGTCCATCGTCGACAGCGACGTGCGGGTCAGCCCGGAGGCATCACCGTCGACCGCGAACAGGCTGACGCCCTCGGCGGTGCGGGCAGCGACGATGATCAACGAAGCGAGGTGGCCGTCGATGACGTAGCTCTTGGTACCCGTCAGAGTGTGGCCGTCGTCAGAGGCGGCAGCCTCCATCTCGATGCCGGACTCGTCCCAGCGGCCGTTCTCCTCGGTGAAGGCCACGGTGGCGATCGTCTCGCCCGAGGCGATCCCGGGCAGGTACTCGGCCTTGGCGGCGGCGTCGTCAGACTGCAACAGCGCGTTGGCGGCCAGGGCGACCGTCGAGAAGAACGGCGCACACAGCAGGCGGCGGCCCATTTCCTCAAAGATCACGCACAGCTCGACATAGGAATACCCCGACCCGCCGAACTCCTCGGGAATCGCCAGACCCTGCAATCCCAACTGCTCGGCCATCTGGCTCCACACCGCCGGGTCGTAGCCGTCCTCGGTCTCCATCAGGCGGCGGACCTCGGCCTCGCTGCTTTTGTTGGTCAAAAAGTCGGCTGCGACCTTGCGCAGTTCCTCTTGCTCTTCGGAGAAGGCGAAGTTCATGGATGTCCCCCTGGGTCACGACCCCTCGTCGATGGCGTGTTCGCCATCCGAGCGGTGCGGTGTGGTCATGTGGTGTTGGGACCAGTGTGATCGCGTGCCGGCCGCCGTGTCATCTCGGTGTGTGTACATCTGTGTACGCCATAGTCAGCCGGGCGGATAGCGTGACCGCATGGATCAGGGTGATGGAACCCGCCCCGCCGGGACGATCGAGATCGGGGTGCGGCGGCTGCGCAGCGAATTGGCGGCGCTGGTGCGGCGTGCCGGTGCGGGCGAGCGGGTGGTGATCACGGTGGCGGGACGGCCGGTGGCCCAGCTGGGCCCGGTCGAGCCGACCGCCGGCCCGCCCACGCTGGCCGACCTGATCGCCCGGGGCGACGTGGATGCGCCGCGCCGCGCCGACCGGCCCGAGCCGTCGATCACCGTGCCCACCTGGGCCGGGGTTCGCCTCGACACCCTCGTCCGCGAGGTGCGAGGCCGATGAACTTCACCTGGCATGCACAGCCCTTCTTGCAGGACGAGACCCGGCCGGCGAGGCCCACATGACGTTGGCCATGGACACGACCGGCCTGCTCGCCCGCTACCTGGAGGGCCCCACCCACGCGGTGGCGCTGCGTGCCATGGCCGCGGATCCGGACTGGTGCGCCTCGGCGCTGGTGCTGAGCGAGGCAATGATGCTGATCGACCGGCTGGGCCTCGACGGCGAGCGCTCCGACGAGCTGCGTCGCTCCCTGCGAGACGATTGGGAGCGCTGCGCCGTCGTACCCCTCGACCGCAAGTGCCTGGACCGCGCCGCCGAGCTGGGCCGCACCCAACCCCTGCGCACCGTCGATGCGCTGCACCTGGCCGCCGCCGACCGGTTGCCAAGGCCCATCACCTACCTGACGTTCGACCCGGCCCAGATCCCGGTGGCGCTGGCTCTGGGCTTCTCGATTCCCGAGGACTGAAGCTCCCCCAGGGACCGAAGACTCCCGAGAACCGAAGACTCCCGAGAACCGACTCAACCGTTGGGCGGGCGACGGCGAGCGGCCCGGCACGCCAGGTTCGGTCCGCCAGGTGCGGGTCGCCCGGGGCGCTCAGCCGTCTCCGGAGGTCCGCCGCCAGGTGGCCCCGTCGGCGGTGTCGGTGATCGCTACTCCCTCGGTCGCAAGCAGGTCTCGAATCTCATCCGCTCGAGCAAAGTTCCGCTCGCCGCGCGCCGCCTCCCGCTCGGCGAGCAACTCGTCGATCCGCTGGTCCGACCCGGTGGCGTCGGCGGCCTCGTCGGGATCGACCGCAGCGGCCAGGCCGAGGCCCAGGGCGCGGTCGGCGTCGGCGAGCAGCGCCCACCGCTGCGCTGAGCTCAGCGCCTCGTCCCGCACGGCCTCCCAGATCACCGCCAGCGCCCGTGGGGCCGCCAGGTCGTCGGCCAGCGCCTCCCAGATTCGGGTGGAGTACCCGGCCACAGCCGGGTCGTCCAGGTAGGCGGCGGCGCCGACCGGCAGCTGGACCGCTGTGAGATCGGACGGCTCCGCCACCGTGAGATCGGACGCATCCGCCGCCTGTGCCGTCGGCGCCCCCTCAGGCGGCGCCTCGCCTCCGCCGTCGGGGCCCAGCGCCTGGGCACGGCCGGTCGCCGCAACCTTGGACAACCGCCTGAAGGCGGCGGCCGCCTGGTCCATCGCCTCCCAGGTGAAGTCCTTTTGCTGGCGGTAGTGGCCGGTGAGAAACAGATACCGGAACGCCAGCGGGTCGTAACCCCGCTCGATGAGGGTGTCGGCGGTCAGCACGTGCCCCGCCGACTTCGAGAGTTTGGCGCCGGACAGGTTGAGGAACTCGTTGTGCACCCAGAACCGAACCCAAGGGTGCACGCCCAGCGCCGACTCGCTCTGGGCCACCTCGTTGGTGTGGTGCACGCCGATGTGGTCGATGCCGCCGGTGTGGATGTCGAACGAGTCGCCCAGGTAGCGCCTCGACATCGCCGAGCACTCGATGTGCCAGCCGGGGAAGCCCCGACCCCACGGCGAGTCCCACTCCTGTTGGCGGGTGACCCCTGGGGCGGTGAACTTCCACAGGGCGAAGTCGGCCGGGTTGCGCTTGGCGCCGGTGTTGTCCACCCGTCCGCTGCCGGTCTGGGCGGCCACGTTGAGCCTGGCGAAGTCGGCGTAGGTGGGGAACGTGGCGATGTCGAAGTAGACGCCGTCGTCGATGACGTAGGCGTGCCCGCCGGACTCGAGCATGGTGATCATCTCGATCTGCTCGGCGACGTGTGCAGCCGCCCGGGGCAGCTCGTCGGGTTCGAGGCAGCCGAGCAGGCGGCGGTCGGTGGCCCATTGCTCGGTGTAGTGGGCCGCGATCTCGGCGGCGGTCCGCCCGGTGCGCTTCGCCGCAGCTTCGACCTTGTCGTCGCCGTCGTCGCCGTCGTCGGTCAGGTGCCCGACGTCGGTGATGTTGGTGACGTAAGTGACGTCGTACCCGGCGACCAGCAGCACCCGCCGCAACAGGTCCGGCGTCAGTTGGCTGATCATGTTGCCCAGGTGCTGAGGCGCATACACGGTGGGGCCGCAGGTATAGATGCCGACGTGGGGGGCATCGATCGGCTCGAAGCGCTCGATGCTGCGCCGGCGCGTGTCGTGCAGGCGAAGGTCGGCCAGGGCAGCGGGCGCAGCGGCGCCCAACGGGGCGGCCGGGTCGGTGGGAGGGGCCATGGCACCATCATGGCCCAGCTCCCGCCGGTCGATCATCGACGGCAGGAGCCGGTTGAGCGACGAGGAACAGAGCGCTCTGGGTCAACGATGGGCACAGCTTGGCCGGGGACGCTGCCGCGGGGAACCCGACGCGACCGGCGGCGGTACCCTCAACACATGGCCCTCGAAACCGACACGACCCGCATCTGGTCCGACACCGCCGCCGAGATCCACCAGGTGGTCGTCGGGCCGATGGACAACAACGTCTACGTGCTGCGCTGTCGATCCACCGGCGACGCCGTGCTGATCGACGCCGCCAACGAACACGACCTCCTGTTGGAGCTGGCTCGAAGCCTCGGGGTGCGCCAAGTGCTCGAAACCCACGGGCACTGGGACCACATACAGGCGGTGACCGAGATGCGCGACGCCGGCTATTCGGTGGGTGTGACCTCCGAGGACGCGTCGATGCTGCCGTCCTATGACGAGATCCTGGCCGACGACGAGCTGATCGAGGTTGGTGACCTCCGGCTGCGCACGATCCACACGCCCGGCCACACGCCCGGTTCGATGTGCTTTGCCATCGAGGGCACCCCGGTGCTGTTCTCGGGCGACACCCTGTTTCCGGGCGGGCCGGGCAACACCACCTTCGAGGGCGGCGACTTCCCGACGATCATCGAGTCGCTCGAACAGCGGCTGTTCCGCCCCTTCGGTGGCGACACCCTCGTGCTGCCGGGACACGGCGACCACACGACGATCGGCGCCGAGGCACCACATCTTGACGAGTGGGTCGAGCGCGGCTGGTGAGCTCCAGCGGGCGCTGCCACGGTCACCTCGTCGTGCGGACCGAACGGTCCGACCAGCCTGTGGGGGCGGCCTCGCCCGGCGTCCTAAGGTGACGGGTCCCTCTTTCGACTTTCGATCTAGGAGAAATACACTGAAGCCCATGGCCAAGCTCTCCCATCATCCGGTGAGCGCATGAACGACCTGCGCAACCTGCCTGGCGACCCCCTCGACTCGGTTGCCATCCGGGCGCAGTTCCCCGTACTCCAGCGGGAGATCAAGGGCCATCGCATGGCCTTTCTGGACAGCGCTGCATCTTCACAGAAGCCCCAGCGGGTCATCGACTCCATGTCGCGCTTCTACGAGACGATCAACGCCAACGTTCACCGCGGCGTGTACGAGATCTCCGAACAGTCGACGACGGCGGTGGAGCAGGCGCGCCGCGACATCGCTCGGTTTATCGGTGCCGCCGACGCTGCCGAGGTCGTGTTCACCAAGAACGCCACCGAATCGCTGAACCTGGTTGCCGGCTCCTGGGGACGAGCCAACCTCGGGCCCGGGGATGCCATCGTGCTCTCGATGCTCGAGCACCACGCCAACATCGTGCCGTGGCACATGCTGGCCGCCGAGAAGGGCTTCGAGATCCGTTGGATCCCGCTGACCGACGACGCCCAACTCGACCTGAGCTCACTCGACACCCTGCTCGACGGCGCCAAGCTGGTCGGCGTCACCGCCGCCTCCAACGTCACCGGCACCCTGACCCCGGTTCGGCGCATTGCCGATGCCGCCCACCAAGCCGGCGCCGTCGTGTGCGTCGACGCCTGCCAGTTCGTGCCCCACAGCCGCTGCGACGTCGAAGAGCTCGGCGCCGACTTCCTGGCCTTCTCCGGGCACAAGATGTGCGGCCCGACCGGCATCGGCGTGTTGTGGGGCCGTCGGACCCTCCTTGAGGAGATGCCGCCGTTCCTTGGCGGCGGGTCGATGATCCGCGACGTCCGCCTCGACGGGTTCACCGCCAACGAGATCCCGCACAAGTTTGAGGCCGGCACCCCACCGATCGCCGAGATCATCGGCCTCGGCGAGGCGGTCGCCTTCCTCGAGGAGCTGGGCATGGACAACGTCTTGGCTCACGAACAGGCGATGTCGGCCTATGCCTTCCGGACGCTGACCGAACGCTTCGGCGAGCGGCTGACGATTCACGGGCCGGCGGAGCCCGGCCAGCGGGCGGGCGTGATGAGCTTCGCCCTCGGCGACGTGCACCCCCACGACGTGTCGCAGATCCTCGACGAGCACGGCGTGGCGGTGCGGGCCGGGCACCACTGCGCCAAGCCGCTCATGAAGGAGCTCGGAGTCGGGGCAACCGCACGCGCCTCCTGGTACCTGTACAACACACCCGACGATGTCGATGCCCTGGCGGACGCCCTGGACGCCACGGCCGAGTTCTTTCTGTAACCGTTCTTTCTCCACAACGTGCGCCGCAGCCTGCGACGCTCGCCACCCGCACCTGGCCGGGCCTTCGGGGCTCGACCGACCAACCCTCCGGAGCCACCATGGCCGGTCTTGAGGATCTGTACCGAGAGATCATCCTCGATCACTACCGCAGCCCCCGCCATCGCGGGCAGCTCGACACCCCACCGGCCGTCAAGGCCGAGGGGTTCAACCCGTTGTGCGGGGACGAGGTGGTCGTCTACCTGGCCGTTGACGACGGCGTCGTCACCGACGTCGCCATCGATGGGCAGGGCTGCTCGATCAGCCAGTCGTCCGCCTCGATGATGAGCGCTGCGATCAAGGGCCGTTCGGTCGACGAGGTGCGTGCCCTCGTCGGCTCATTCAAGCAGATGATGTCGAGCCACGAGACCGAACTGAGCGGCGACGACGACGACGCGCCGACCGAGACGGCGGACAGCCCCGATCTGGGTGACCTGGCGGCGCTTCAGGGGGTCGTGAAGTTCCCGGTCCGCATCAAGTGCGCCACCCTCAGCTGGAACACCCTCGTCCATGCACTCGACGAGGCAACCGCGTAACGTCTGAGTCTCGGGCCGACAGGCTGCGCTGGCGCCGCCTCGCCCTCAAGCCCGGGACGGCTTCGCAGGCTCCCGCGCAGACTCGAGGTCGCTCCAGAGCCGATCGAGCCTGGCGGCAACTACCCGGCCGGGCCCGCCTGGCTGGTCGGCGGAGCGGCCATGGGGGGCTTAGCGCCCGCCGGGATCGGCACCGGAGGCGCCGTCGTCGGCGCCACGCCGCCGGTGACGGTGGGCAGCGCTGCCGGGTCGACCTTGTCACCAAGGCGGGTCGATACCTCGGCGGCGACCGCCGGATCGCCCAGCGACAGCGCTTCCACCGGAAGCACCGTGCGGTTGATCAGCTTGATCCAGTCGTCGGAGCCGAGGCGGCCCAGCGTGTCCGAGCGGACCTTGCCCTCGGCCCACAGCGTGCGACCGAGTTGGTCGGGCAACACGAGCAGGTCTTGAGCCCGCACCGTGGGGGTGGCCCCGCCCTGACGGGCCTGGGCGACCGTCATGGCGAGAGCCTTGAGCATCGGGTACGGGTTGGAGGTTTCGCCGCCGGCGGGCTGCACCTCGAAGTGCAGGTGCGGCGGCGTGCCGATGGCGTTGCCGGAGGTACCAACCTTGCCCATCACCTGCCCGACCTCCACCTGCTGGCCGTCGATGCCATCCTCAACCGCAGAGAGGTGGGCGTAGTAGTAACGGTTGCCCGACCGGCCGTACAGGTACACCGTGTTGCCGCCCAGGCTGTTGGTCGCCACCCGCACGACGCCGTCCTCAACGGCCACCACCGGGTTGCCGTAGCGGGAGAACAGGTCGTTGCCCTTGTGCGAGCGCTTGCCGCCCGCCCGCTCGAAGCCCCATGAGTCGACGAAGTTCCAGTCGCCGGCGATCGGGTAGGTGACGGTCAGGTCGTTGCTCACCAGCGCGTTCAACGCCGCATCGGGCCCAGCGCCTGCGGTCGGGTCGCCGCCGGTCGTCGTCGATGCCAGAGCGCCCTCGGGCAGGTCGGGCAGCGCCGCCGGCTGCTCTGCGGGGGCCTCCTCGGGGGCGGCTGCTGGGGCCTGATCCAAATTCAGCGCACTCGCCTCGGAGACGACCTTGGCCAAGCTGGCCTCGGTCTCGGCGAGCGCCTTGCGGCTCTCCGCCAGCGCAGCCTTGGCGCTGTCGCGGTTGGCGGTGTTTTTCATGACCGCAGCCTTGGCCCCATCGAGGCCATCGGAGGCCGAGGCCTGGTTCTCGTCGGCGCCGACCAGGACGGTGCCCGAATACTCCCGCACCGCGCTTGCCCGCATCGTCTGGCCAGTGAGCGCCAGGATGTCGGGGTCATTCTCACCGTACAGGTTGGTATAGGAGGCGACGCTCATCCGGGCGAGCTGCTTGCGCGCCTTTTCGGCGGCCGACTCACGCCGCTCGAGTTCCACTCGGGCCTCGTTGAGCGCCCGCTCGGACTGCACCATGGCCGTCTCGGCCCCAATGACCCCGGCCTTGGATGCCGAGCGCTGTTCGTCAACCGTGAACGCTGCGGATTCGGCCTCCTTGCGCACCTTCGTGACCGTCTCGCGCAGGCTGACCCCCTGCACACCGGCCTGACCGCCGATGAGCACCGGGGTCTCCCACACGCCGGGTGCCAGCTCCCGGATCGGGTTCTCGCCGATGACCGCACCGCCGCCGGTGTTGCCGCCACCGGAGCTTTCCGAGTTTCCGGGCGGGGTGACCGGCTCGCCGACGTCGCCGCCGCCCTCATCTTCCGGTTCGTCCTGCTTGGGGGGAAGGGTGGCCTCCGGAAGGGTCTCCTGCGGGCCTTCGGGCTCCTGCGGGGCGGGGGGCGTCGTCGCCGGTCCGGGCGCGTTGGTGGTCGGCGCTACCGGCGGCGGGGCCTGCGTGGTCGGCGGCCTCGTCGTCGGTGCAGCCGACGTCGGCGCCACTGTCGTTGGCGGAGCGGTCGTCGGGGGCGCGGTCGGCCGTGCCGTTGTGGGCGTCGTCGTGGGTGCAGCGGTGGTCGGGGGAGGCGTCGGGTCCTGTGCCCCGACGGGAGCGACGGCAACAACCGTGCCCATGAGGACCGCCCCGGCCATGACGGTGGCGCCCAGCGAGCGACGGCCAAACCGGTTCTTCAAGGTATTCAACAGGGGTTCCTCACCAGGTGCCAGAGGGTCGTGACCGTGTGCAGAGTATCGGCCATGGGACTGCCCATGAGACGTCGCTAGACTCCATCTATGGAGACCCAGCACCGCCGCCCCGATCGCTCCGGGTCGAGCGGCCTACCTTACGCTTCGGAGCCCGCAAACGACAGCGGGGACGAAGAATCCGACTTCGTCGCCCGCTTCGGCCCACCCGGGCTGACCTTCGATGACGTCATGCTCATGCCCGCAGCCTCCGACGTACTCCCCCAAAACGTCGACACGTCGGCATCGTTCGCTCAGGACATTCGCCTGGCCGTCCCGATCGTGTCGGCGGCCATGGACACGGTCACCGAGGCGGGCATGGCGATCGCACTCGCGCGGATGGGCGGGCTTGGCGTGGTCCATCGCAACCTGTCGCCCGAAGAACAGGCCCACGAGGTGGACCGCGTGAAGCGGTCCGAGTCGGGCATGATCTCCGACCCGGTCACCCTGACGGCGAACCGTCCGGTGTCCGATGCGCTCGACCTGATGGCCCGGTTTCACATATCAGGGGTGCCGATCACCGATCATGCCGGGTTACTCGTCGGCATCCTCACCAACCGCGACCTGCGCTTCGAGACCGATGACACCCAGCTGATCTCCGAGGTGATGACGCCGCTGCCGTTGGTGACCGCTCCGGAGGGCACCACGCTCGATCAGGCCCAGGTGCTGTTCGCCCGCCACAAAATCGAAAAGCTTCCCGTCGTCGATTCGGGCGGCAGGCTGTGCGGCCTGATCACCGTCAAGGACCTGCAGAAGCGGATGGACCACCCCGAGGCAACCAAGGACGCCGACGGCCGCCTGCGCGTGGCCGCCGCGCTGGGTGTGGGGCCCGATGCGCTCGACCGGGCCAAGCTGCTCATCGACGTCGGCGTGGACGCATTGATCGTCGACACCTCCCACGGCCACTCCTCGTCGGTGCTCGAGACGGTGCGCAACCTGCGCGCCGAGTGGGCCGGGCCGATCGCCGCAGGCAACATCGCCACCGGCGAGGCCGCCCAGGCGCTGATCGACGCCGGCGCCGATGCGATCAAGGTGGGCATCGGCCCGGGTTCGATCTGCACGACCCGGGTGGTGACCGGCGTCGGGGTTCCCCAAATCACCGCCGTGTGGGAGTGCGCCGAGGTCGCCAGGCGCCACGGCATCCCCGTGATCGCCGACGGCGGCATCCAGTACACCGGCGACGTCCCCAAAGCGATCGGTGCGGGGGCCAACACCGTCATGCTGGGCAGCTACCTGGCCGGGGTGGATGAAAGCCCGGGCGAGATCGTCTTCTACCAAGGCGAGCGGTACAAGGAGTATCGAGGCATGGGTTCGATGGGGGCAATGAAGGCCCGCTCGTTCTCCAAGGACCGCTACTTCCAGGCCCACATCACCGAGGCGGACAAGCTGGTGCCCGAAGGCATCGAGGCTCGGGTGCCCTACAAGGGACCGCTGCGCAACGTTGTCGGTCAGCTGGTGGGCGGCCTGCAACAGGCGATGGGCTACACCGGGTGCGGCGACCTCGACCGGCTGCGCAGCGAGGCCAGGTTTGTGCGCATGACCTCCGCCGGGTTGCGGGAGAGCCACCCCCACGACGTGTCGATCACCGAGGCGGCCCCCAACTACCGGCTGCGCTGAGCCCGGCCCGGTCCTCCCACGCGAGCCCACATTCCGGTGCGGTGTCGCCGCCGAGTGCAACGATGGGCCGATGACCAGGCCCTTCCGCTTCGCCATCCAGCTCTCCCAGCCCCTACCCGGCACGTCCTGGGGTGACACCGCCCGCCGGGTCGAGGAGGCGGGCTTCTCGGCCCTGCACATGCCCGACCACTTCGGCGATCAACTGGCGCCCTTGGCGGCGATGACCTGGGCGGCGGCCGTCACCGAGCGGTTGCGGGTGGGCGCACTGGTCTTCGACAACGACTACCGCCACCCGGTGGTGCTGCACAAGGAACTCGCCACCATCGACCAGCTGTCAGGCGGGCGGGTCGAGTTGGGCCTGGGCGCCGGCTGGATGCGCTGGGACTACGAGAAGGCGGGCTTGGACTATGACGCGCCCAAGGTGCGGGTCGACCGCTTCGAGGAGGCGCTCATCGTGCTCAAAGGTCTCTTCCGCGAGAGCGAGTTCAGCCACGACGGCGAGCACTACTGCATCGATGCGCTGGAAGGGTTGCCCCGGCCACACGCGCCGGGCGGCCCTCCGCTGATGATCGGCGCCGGCGGGCCGCGCATGCTCGGCATCGCCGGCGCTCACGCCGACATCGTCGGGATCAACCCCCGGATCCCCTCCGGTGCGGTCGACGCAGAGGCCGCCCGCGACTTTGCCGCCGACCGGGTCGACCAGAAGCTGGAGTGGATCAAACGCGGTGCCGGGGACCGCTTCGACGACATCGAGCTGAACGTTCTCGTGTTTCTGGCCACCGTCACCGACGATGCCAGGGGCATGGCCGAGGGCATCGCCGCCATGTTCAGCGCGGAGCCCGAGATCCCCAAAGGGGTGGGCGATGCGGTCAACGCAGCGGCGACCGGCGGCGCCACCAACGACGATGCTTCGGGGGGCGACTTCAGCACCGAGACGGTCCTTGAGGCGCCCGCCATCCTGCTGGGGTCGTTCGAGGAGATGGCCGCCACCCTGCGCCAACGGCGCGAACGCTGGGGCATCAGCTACATCACGTTGCAGGGCCCCGACGCCATGGAGATGGCGCCGCTGATCGCCGAGCTGTCCGGCACCTAGCGCCGTGGTCGTGGCGACCCCGACGTGGTTAGGCCACCCGCTGGATCGCCTTGGCCAGGGTGATATCGCGGTCGGTGAGGGTGCCGACGTCGTGGCTGATCAGGTCGATCGTCACCGTGTTGTAGCTGTTGGACCAATCGGGGTGATGGTTGGCCTCCTCGGCCAGCGGTGCCACCCGGATCATAAACGCAAAGGCCTCGGAGAAATCGGCGAACTCAAAGGTGCGGTGCAGGGCTCCCTCGGCCAGCCGCCACCCCGGCAACTCATTGAGCGCCGCCCGGAGCTCGTCGTCGGTCAGCCCCTCGTCGCCCTCTGCCCGTGCGCCCATGATGTTGCCTTTCGTTCAAACTCGTCGTCAGGGGACGCCTGGGGCCTCCCCCAGGCCACCGTAGGGGCTATCTCCGATTCCAACCGGTTCCAAACCGGGCCAGGATCACTCCCATGACCACGCCCGACACCAGCGCCACCAGCGCCGCCCAGCCCGCTGTGGGCGCCTGTCCCCGCTGCGGCGCCCGCCTCAGCGCCGCCATCGGCACCCCCAACGCGGCCTGCCCCAGCTGCCACCTCGCCCTCGGCGGACCCCTCGTCGCCGAGCTGAGCGACCTCAACCGCCGCCATGGGGAGCTCCATCGGTACCGGAACGAGGTCCTGGCGATCGTTGCGCACGACCTGGAGGCCAACGAGCGGCGTCGTGGAGAAGTGCTCGCCGCCTTGGAGCCGGCCAGCCCGACGGCCGCCGGTCAGCCGCCTCACCAGGCCGCTGAGCGCGGACGACCGGCCGGCGGCAACGGCCGGGGAACCCAGGCGTTGCTTCTGGGCCTCGGCGTGTTGTGCCTGGCGATCGCCGTCGCCGTGTTTGCCGCCGTCGGGTGGGGTCGGCTCAACCCTGCCGGCCAGGCCGCCGTGCTGCTGGCCGCAACGGTGGTGGCCGGATTTGGCGGGCTGGCGCTGCACCGTCGGGGCCTGAGGGCGACGGGCGAAGCGGTGCTGTGCCTGGCCGCGGCCATGGTGCTGGTCGACATTGCGGTGTTCGGCGACGCCCTCGGCGCCGGCGCAGGCGATCTCCGGTTCTGGAGCGGTGGCCTGGCGTTGCTCGCCGCCCTGGGCGCCGCCACCCGGCGCTGGGGCGGAGCCGGCGGCCTGGCCCCGCCATCGTCCGGGGCCCTGATCGGCGTGGTCGCTGCGCAGCTGACCTTGCCGATGGCGGTGGGGGCGGCGCTCGGCCGCCACTCGAGCACCGGGTTCGACCTCACGCTGGGGGATCCGGGCCTGACCCAGGTGGGCATCGCCGGGGTGGCTGTCGTCGGCATCGTGCAGGCGATCGTCGTCACGCTGGGCACCCGTGAGCGACGCTGGTCGCCGGCCTCACCGGTGGTGGGCATGGCGCTGCTGACCGCGGCCGCCGGTTGGTTTGTGTCGGCGAGCATGGCGCTGGCGCTGAACGAGCCGACCGCCGCCGCGGCGATTCTGGCGGGGGCGGCGATCGCTGCGACCCTGGCGGCGTTGCTGCCGCAGCTCGGCTCGGCCTGGACCAACCTGGCGGCGGCCGGAACAGCCGCTGCGGCGCTCGGGGCGTGGACGGCGCTGGCCCCGGACGCACTCTCGCTCACCGTGTGGGTGGCCACCGGCGCTGCGTTGGCCGTGCTCGCCGCCTGCACAACCCCGCAGCGCTCCAGGTGGGGCGGGGCGCTCGTCGCCGGCCTCGTCCTGGCGGGGACGACGTGGGTGCTCCTCGCCGCCGGCGGCAGTGCTCTTGACGACTTGACGACACGCCTCGGCGGCACCCCGGAGGGCACCGCCGGCGCCGACTACTCCTGGGCCGAGGTCCTCGCCGTGGCGATGATCGTCACCGCAGCCGTCGTCGGCGCCCTGATGATCCTCGCCCGACATCGCAACCGAAGGGCCTGGATCGGACCTCTCACTGCCGCTGCGGTGGTGTTGATCGCTTATCTGGCCATGGCGCTGCCGCCGTTGATCGGCGTGAGCCAGCTCACCTGGGCGATCGTATTGACCCTGGCAGCCGCGGCCGGCGCGGCCGCCGTGACTGCGATCTCGATCAGCGGCGCAGCGGGCGCGGCCATCCGGGCCGCGGGATGGGCAGCGGCGGGCACCACCGCAGCCGCTGCGCTCGCGCTGGGGTTCGTCGGGGACGACCTGGACCTGTGGTGGGCGCTCACCGGCGTCGCTGCGCTCCTCGCCGTGCTGACCGGGCGGGCGGGACGGACCATCGAAAGCACCGGCCTGGCCGGCGTGGCCGGCCTGCTCACCGTCGTCGGCGCCGCCTCGACCGCAGCGCTGTTCGACGCCGGGCCGACCTGGGTGGCCATCGTCGCCGTCACCACCTCGGGCGTCCTCGCCGTGGCGGCTGCCGCCGTCGTGTGGGCCGCCGAGGAAGTCGCTGCGGCGGGCCGGGGTCCCCGATCGGTCGCCGGCGCCATCTGGAGCACCGTCGCCCGCCCGTTCATCGCCCTGATGCTCGGTGCCCAGGCGGTGGCCCTGGTCGTGGCGGTGGTCGACTCGATCGACCGCCAGGCAGCCGTCTCCGGCACGGTCAACCTGCTGATCGGCGCGATCTGTTGGTTCGCCGTCTCCATCCTCATCCGACAGGGCCTTGCCGCTGCGGTCGGCGCAGTGCTCTCCCAGTTCGCCGCCTGGCTGGCCCTGGGGATCGCCGGGGTGGGGCTCGTCGAGGCCTACACCGTGCCGGGCGCGCTGGTGCTGCTGGCGCTGGGCGCCGAGGCGATGCGGCGTTCCCCGCAGCGGGGCTCCTGGATGTCGTTGTCACCGGCGCTGGTCGTTGCCCTGGTGCCGTCATCGATGGTCGCGATCGCCGATGGCGGCGCCCGGATGCTGGCGCTCATCGCCGTCGGTGCGCTGCTCGTCATCGTCGGTGGCCTGCTCAGGCTGGGTGCCCCGGTCGTTGCCGGAGCGTGCTGCGTGGTGACGCTGTCGTTCGTCGAGGTGGCGCCGCTGGTCGGATCGCTGCCCCGCTACCTCACTTTCGGCACCGCCGGCGCGGTGTTGCTCGTCACCGGGGCCACGTTCGAGCGCCGCCGGGCCGAGCTGCGCTCGCTGCACCGTCAACTTCGGTCGCTGCGCTGAGGTCTCGCCCGGAAGGGCGCCGGGTTCCGGACGGCGTTACCCTCATCGAGTGTCCGACTTCAGCACCGCCGACGCCACGCCCGACCTGCCACTGATCCACTGGGTGGACGAGGCCCACGTCACCAGAGAGCCGGTTCCGGCCCAGACGCTGCTCGGCTGGATCGACGCCGGTCACCTGCCGGCAGAGACCCCGGCATGGTGGGATGGCCTCGACGGTTGGACGACCGCCATCGAGCTGAGGGCGATCGTCGCACCCCAGGCGGGCGCCGCCGCCGAGCCCACCGCCGATGCCCAGCCAACCGCCGGGGACACCCAACCGACAGCCGGGGATACACAGCCGACATCCGGGTACACACGACCGACAGCCGGGGATACACAGCCGACCAGCGGCGCCACCCAACCGGCCGTCCCCGCGATCGACGAGCCCGACGACCAGCCGCGCCCCGCTCCGATGACGCCGGGATCGCTGACCGAGCGCTTTGACGATCAGGATCTCGACGACACCTTCATGGAGCTGGTCGAGCGCAGCTCGGAGATCTATAAGGAGTCCGAGCAGGCCACCTCGGTGGACGAGGTGTTTCTGGGAGGCGTGATCGCCGCGCTGGGCGACAGCGGGTACGTGCTGATCGACATCCTCACCGGGGGTTCACTCCGCAACGCCGGTGCCACATCGTCGACCACCCAGGTGGCGCTGCCCTTCAACCGTCATGAGCTCCGCTTCGAAGATCCGGCCACCGGCGCTCGCGTGGCGCTCGTGCTCGATCACCTCACGCCCGACGTCGGCTCGGCCAAGGTGCTCGGCCAGCGCGCCCGCATCCAGCTCGGCTACGGCCAGCGGGTTCCCAACTTCGGCCAGGTGGGCCGGGCCCTGCGCCAAGAGATGGCTTCGACGTTCGTCGTGTCCCCCGAGCCGGGTCGGGTGACCTTCGACGCCGACCTCTCCAGCGGGTTCGTCTACTGCCAGGTCGACCTGCTGTGGGAGCTGGACCGCTATGTCGACGACTCGATGGACGTCGATGCCGATCTGCTCCGCAAGCACCTGGCCGCGACGGTCCACACCCTCCGCAAGTTTCTTCAGCTGCGCTTCGCCGGCTGATCATCCACCTTCAACGGGAGTCCTCCATGGGCCTGTTCGACACCGCCACCGGCTACCAACACAAGGCCGAGCTTCGCGAGTCCAAAGACGAGATCCTCGTCGGCGAGCTGATCCGAGGCCTCTCTGCGCTGGGCTGGAACCCCTATCGGCTGATCGCCGACTCCGACCGTCAGGCGGTGGGGTTCAAGGTGCCCGCCGACCCGGTGATCTCGGCCTACTCGCTGACCGTCGACCGCAAGAGCGGATCGGGCATGATCACCCAGAAGCTGGGCTCCCGGACGGTGCTCGGGTTCGTCGCCGAGATTCACAACAAGGTGGTCGACCCCGACGATCTGGCCACGATGTGGCGCACCGACATGGCCAACCTGTTCAAGTTGCCCGTGGCGGGCGAGGTGCGCATCAACCACCAGCTCAACCGCGTGGTCGCCCGCACACACCATCTGGTGGACATCGATTCCTACGTCGACGGCACCAACGTCAACCTGGGCGCCCTGGTCGAGTGGACCCAGACCCAGTTCCTTGCGCTCCGTGAGCAGCTGCTCCCGCTGAAGAAGGGCTGACCAGCGGACGAACTCGCTGGGGGCCGGGCCGGTCGTGCACCTAGGTTGACGCGATGTTGACTCAACCGGGGCTCACCTCTCCGGGCGTCGCTCCGAGCGGCTCCCACCCCCTCCGCCGGCTGTGGAACTTCGCCCAGGCGGATCATCGGGCGGTGATCGTCGGCACCGTCCTGTCGGTGCTCAACAAGTTCTTCGACGTGCTCCCCGAGCTGCTGATCGGTGTCGCGGTCGACGTGGTCGTCCGGGGCAACCAATCGCTGGTGTCCGACTGGTTCGGTATCGAGGACCGCTGGTCCCAGCTGCTGCTGCTGGCCGGGGTCACCGTCGTCATCTGGGTGTTCGAGTCGATCACCGACTACGCCTCGTCGATCGTTTGGCGCAACCTGGCCCAATCGGTCGAGCACACCGCCCGCTCCGACCTCTACCGCCACCTGCAGACGCTGGAGCTGGCCTGGTTTGAGGACCGGTCGTCAGGCGGCTTGTTGTCGGTGGTCAACGACGACGTCAACCAGCTGGAACGGTTTTTGGACGTCGGGGCCAGCGAGGTGATCCGCACCGCCACCAACGTCGTGTTGGTGGGCGCCTTCTTCTTCATCGTGTCGCCGACGCTGGCCCTGGTCGCCTTCTTGCCGATCCCCTTGATCATCGCCGGCTCGCTGCGCTACCAGCGCCGACTCGAGCCCCACTACGCAGCGGTTCGTGACAGCGTCGGTGACCTCTCGACGACGCTGACCAACAACCTGGGAGGCATCGCCACGATCCGGTCGTTCGTCGCCGAGGAGCGGGAGGCCCGCCGGGTCGACCGCCTCAGCGAGAACTACCGCGACGCCAACCGTCGGGCGATCAAGGTGTCCTCTGCGTTCGTTCCTCTCATTCGCATGGCGATCCTGGCGGCGTTCACCGTCACGCTGCTCGTCGGCGGCCGGGCGGCGATCGAGGGCGCCTTGGCGGTCGGGCTGTTCTCGACCCTGGTGTTCATGACCCAGCGATTGTTGTGGCCGCTCACCCGCATGGGCGAGGTGATGGACCTTTACCAGCGGGCGGCCGCCTCGGTCGTCCGCATCCTCGACCTGTTGGCGGTGCAACCCGGCATCCGCCCGGGAGCTCGGGAGCTGGCCGCGCCCGTGCGTGGCGCCGTGCGCTTCGACCGGGTGGACTTCGCCTACGGCGCAACCGCGGCGGCGCCGGGTGAGCGCCCCGAGGCACACCCGGTGCTGTCCGGGTTCGACCTCGACATCGCGGCCGGCGAAACCCACGCCCTCGTCGGCACCACCGGGGCGGGTAAGTCCACCGTGCTCAAGTTGCTGCTCCGGTTCTACGAACCGACCGGCGGCACGATCAGCATCGACGGGATCGACACCGCCGAGTTGGGCTTCGCCTCCCTTCGGGGCGCGATCGGCTATGTCAGCCAGGACACCTTCCTCTTCGACGGCACCGTCGCCGAGAACCTGGCCTACGGTCGCCCCGACGCGCCCCGGGAGGAGCTGGTCCGCGCCGCCGAGTTGGCCGAGGCCGGCGACTTCATCCGGGCGTTGCCCCACGGCTACGACACCAGGGTGGGCGAACGGGGCCAGAAGCTGTCGGGCGGCCAGCGCCAGCGCCTGTCGATCGCTCGGGCCATCGTGGCCGACCCGGCCATCCTCGTGCTCGACGAGGCCACCTCGGCGGTCGACAACGAGACCGAGGCCGCCATCCAGCGGTCGCTGGCCAAAGTGTCGGCCGAGCGCACCACGCTGATCATCGCCCACCGCCTGTCCACCGTCCGCTGGGCTCATGCCATCCACGTGCTGGAGGCGGGCAGGATCGTCGAGTCCGGCACCCACGACGAGCTGCTCGCCGACGGCGGCATGTACGCAGCCCTGTGGCGGGTGCAGACCGGCGAGGCGGCCCTCAGCGGTTGATGAGGGCTTCGAGGGCCTGCCACTGCTCGGGGGTGATCACCGACGGGTTGCCGATTCGGGGCACCCGCCGCACCTCGAGGCGGCGCAGCACCGGCACGCCATCGGTGCGCTCGACCTCCACCGGTCGAACGAGCACGTCCAACGCAACCTGCACCCTGGGCCTCGGTCGATCCCGGGCGGCCGTGCTGACCCAACGGTGGTCGTCCACGTCGCCCGGTTGCAGCTCACAGCGGTCCGGTCGCTCGATCACCGTGCCGGCGGCCACCACGCCGGCTGGGCCCGTCCACCCTCGGGTACGCCACAGCACCACCGGATCCCCGGGCTCGATCAGCTCGACCCGGTAGGTGGACGCCAGCCGCCAGGACGTCGGCACCTCACCCGCCGCCAACGCCCCCTCCAGGTCCCACACCCCGGGGGCCGCCTTGAGCAGCCAGCCGGCGATACGGGTGCCGTCTCGCAGCGTGCGCTTCAGCGGCGCTTCCAGAACTTCCAGCGGGGCCCCTTGGCCTTTCGGCTGCGGTCGGCGTCCACCTCGGAACGGATGCGGGGGCCGGCCTCGTTGACGATATCCTCGGCCTCGTCGAGCAGCGCACCGATCGACGGGTCCTCGCCGACGCTCTTGGGTGCAACGGGGGTGGGGGGCGTCACCAGCGAGCCGTGGGCCCAATTCACGTCGGCCATCCGCGGCGTGTACGACGAACAGTCGTCGGGGCAGCGCCACGGCGCCTCCGGCGCCAGGTCCAGGTCGCACTTCCGCACGGTATCGCCGTTGGGGTAGCTGCGGCTCTCGAAGTATTTACAGTTCTGCCGCATCGTCATCGTGGGCGTCCTCCCGGGGTCGACCTCAGGATATTGGCTGATCGCGTCGCTGGGTCGACACCACCGACGTCCCGGTGCGGGTGACGGCGCGCCGTCGACGGTCGCACCTCGGTCACTAGGGTGGGTTGCGTGCACCAGCAGTTCAGCTCCGTCACCCCCCGGGACCACCTGGACGAGGACACGGCGACACCTGACGGCCAGGAACACGGCGCCAGGGAACACGGTGCTTCCGATCGTCGCACCATCTCCTCTGAGGCCACCGGCCATCACGCCGCCGACCCTGGCGCCGCCGCTGCGGCGGCGAGGTGGCGTCGGCTGGCTCCGCTGGCCGTCGGCGGGCTGACCGCTGCGGCCACCCTGGCGGTCACCTGGTGGAACCCGAGCGACACCGGGGCGCCACTGTGCCCGTCCAAGTTCGTGTTCGGCGTCGACTGCCCGTTCTGTGGCACCACCCGCGCCACCGCTGCGCTCGCCCGAGGCCAGTTTGGCCGGGCCCTCGACCACAATGCGTTGTGGGTGGTGCTGATCCCCTTCATCGGTGTGGCGTTCGTGCTCTGGGTGGTCTCGGCATTCCGCGACCGGCCGATGCCCACCGTGTCGCTGCCCCGCTGGGCCTGGATCGGGCTCGGGGTGGCGTTCGTCGCCTTCGGCGTCTCCAGAAACCTCGACGTCACCGCGTTCACCCGCTGGCTGGGTGCCGACGCCGGAGCGCTCTAAGCCGTTGGCACCCGAAGCGTCGTCTGAGGCTGCCGGGCACCCGCCCACCTCACGTCAGGGAGCGGTCGGCCCGATCACCCGCAGCGTCTCGTGGTACCAGCGGGCCTTCTCGACGTAGGTGTCCACACCGGAGGCCCACTGCTCGTAGGAGGCCACACCCTCGGTGCACACCGCCGGGATCCCGAGCGCCCGGGCCTGGGCGGGCACCGACTTGTTGTTGCCGACCAGGGCGCCGGCCCCGACCAGGGCCTCCTCCCCCACCTCGGCGTGGTGCAACACGATCGAGCCGGAACCGATCAGCGCCCGGTTGGCGATGCGACAGCCCTCGAGGTGCGCGTTGTGGCCGACGGTGACCTCGTCGCCGATCGTGGTCGGCGACGATGGGATGGTGTGCACGATCGTGCCGTCCTGGACCGAGGTGCGGGCCCCGACGATGATCGGCCCGTTGTCGCCGCGGAGCACGGCGGTCGGCCACACCGAGCTGTGCTCACCGATGGTGACGTCGCCGATCACCACAGCGTCGGGGTGAACAAACGCCGATGGGGCAATGGTTGGGGTCGAGTCGCCGATCGCATACAGCGTCATCGCGTCACGAACCCCTGAGTGTTTCGGCGTCGGTGAACCCGCCGTAGGCACGGCGGTGGAAGATCAACGGTCCCAAACCATGATCGGCGTTGGCCTCGAAGGCCTCCACCCGGCCGATAACCAGATCGTGATCGCCCGCCGGATGGATGGCGTCGATCGTGCAGTCGACCCACGCCGGTACGCCGTCGAGCACCGGCGCACCGCTCACCGGCGCGCTGGAGTGGCTCAGCCCAGAGAACCGGTCGCCGGGACTCGACATTTGCGAGGACAGCTCGCGCTGATCGGTGCCGAGGATGTTGACGCAGAACGACCCGACCAGCTTGATCGCCGCCCAAGTGGACGAGTTTCGTCCGGCGGCGAAGCCCACCAGGAGCGGGTCAAGCGACACCGAAAAGAACGAGCCGACCACGAAGCCGACCGGGCCGGCCTCGGTGCGCGCCGTCACGACCGTCACCCCGGTGGGAAAGTGCCCCAGGCACTCCCGAAACGCCGCAACGTCCGCGCTGGTGACCACTGGTTCCTCCCCTGCTGTCACGGCCCCTCGAGGGGCCGGGTCGGCCAGTGTAGTTGAGGGTCCCAGTCCGGCCGTGAGGGCCCTCAGCCGTCGATGAGCAGCGTCGGGGCCGCTGCGTCAACCGGACGTGGTGCGGTCTCGACGGGCTTGGGCGCCTCCATGGCGACGGTCAAGCCCTCGGCTGCAGCGAAGGTCTCCTCGACCCCCAGCTCGTTGCCGAGCAACCGGGCCGCGGCGGTCAGCGCATCGATCGATTCATCGTCGTGGCTGGGGTCGTGATGAAACAGCGCCAACCGTCGGGCACCGGCCTGCGCCGCGACGTGCACGGCGTATTCCACCGTGCAATGGCCCCAATCCGACTTGGCGGCGAAGTCGGCGGCGTCGAACTGGGCGTCGTGGATCAACAGGTCGACGTCGCGCACCAGCTCGAGCACACCGGGCGCCACCTCGGTGGCGTCGGGCCCGGGTTGCTGGTGATCGGGCACGTACCCGATCGACATACCGGCGACGTCGATGCGGTAGCCGAGCGTCCTCCCGCAATGGGGGACCTCGGCGGAGGTGACCCGGGCATCACCCACCGAGAAGGGCCCCTCCGGAGTCGAGCGGACGGTGATGTCGCCGCGCAGCGCGTCGAGCGAGACGGGAAAGAAGGGAGGGCCCAGAAACGTCCGAATGGCCGAATCGGCATCGAGGCCGCCGCCTTCGTGGTCCGTTGCCGGAGCGACGATCTCAAGGCGGGCACCCTCGGCGAGGACCGGCGAGAAAAACGGCAGGCCCTGCACGTGGTCCCAATGCAGGTGGGAGACCAAGGCGGTGCCCGCGAAGGGCGTCGTGTGGTCGTGCGTGCGCCCAAAGAACCGCAGGCCGGTACCCATGTCGAGGATGATCGGGGCAACACCAGGCCGTTCGAGCACCACGCAGGAGGTGTTGCCGCCGTAGCGCTGCACCCCCTTCTCACAGCTGGGAGTCGAGCCCCTCACCCCATAGAACGTGACGTTCAGCGTGGCGGCCCTCCTAGCCTCGTGCTGTTGATCGCCCGGAAAGCCCCGAGCGCATCGGTCCCCAACCCCAGTGTCGCAGGTGCTGAGGCGCCCCATCGAACCGAGTCATCCTCCAGTACCCCCATGCTGGGAGGATAAACGGGCGGACGTGACCAAGGGGTGTGACTTTCAGCACTCGGCGGTAGGGGCGGGCGGTATCCTACGGGCGACGAATCATTTCCGGCGATCGATGGCCCAGGGGGATCGATGACCCAGACCGACACCCTCACCGTCGTCGTCAAGGCGGACTGTCCCACCTGCGTCATGGCGGCACCAGCCCTGCGCACCCTGGCCGACGCCGGCGTCGAAATCGTCTCCCAAGACGATCCCGCTTTCCCGGGCGGCATCGATCACGTCGTCGACGACACGACCCTCGAGCGATCGGCCGACCTGGCGATCGAGGTGGTGCCGACCCTGGTGCGCTTCACCAATGGCATCGAATCGTCTCGGGTCGAGGGTTGGGATCGGGCCCGCTGGACCGAGGTGTCCGGCATCGCCGGCCTGGGTGCCGACCTGCCCGAGCGGCGGCCGGGCTGCGGCTCGTTGACCCTCGACCCGAGACGCGCCGACGAACTGCTGGTGCGCCAGCGCGCCGGCACGCTCGCCAGCCGCCGGGTGACGCTGTCCGCCCTTGAGGACGACGTCGATGCCTTCGACGCCCGGGGCTGGGGCGACGGCCTTCCGGTGGTCCCGCCCACCGAGGCGCGGGTGCTGCGGATGCTGGAGGGCACCGATCGTGCGCCCGACGAGGTGGTGGCCGTCGTGCCGCCCGACCTCACCCCGGCGACGGTCGAGAAGGTGGCGATCAACGCCGTGCTGGCCGGGTGCCGGCCCGAGTACCTCCCGGTGGTACTCGCCGCCGTCGAGGCGGCGTGCACCGACGAGTTCAACATGCACGGGCTGCTCGCCACCACCTGGTTTGCCGGCCCGATGGTGGTGGTCTCTGGGCCGGTCGCCCGGGACATCGGCATGAACGACGCCATGAACGCCCTGGGGCAGGGCAACCGAGCCAACGCCACAATCGGCCGAGCGCTGCAGTTGATCGTCCGCAACGTCGGCGGCGGACGCCCGGGCGGCGTCGACCGGGCCACCCTGGGCAATCCGGGCAAGTACACGTTCTGTTTCGCCGAGACGCCACCCGCGGATTCCGACTGGCCCAACCAGGCCGTCGAGCTGGGCGAGGACCCCGCCGGGTCGGCGGTCACCCTGGTGGCGGCCGAGGGCGTGCGGGGCATCATCGACCAGCTGTCGCGCACCCCCGAGTCGCTCGCCCGCTCGTTCGCCGAGGTGCTCGCCGGCGTCGCCCATCCCAAGCTGGCGATCGCCTTCGACGCCTCGCTGGTGATCTCGCCCGAACACCTGCGGGTGTTTCGGGAGGCGGGTTGGACCAAGGGCCGACTCCGCCAGGAGTTGGCCACCCTGCTCACCCTGGACGGGGCCCTGCTGGCGCGTGGCGCCCGGGGCATCGCCGAGGGCATGCCCGAGGCTTTCTGCACCGGCACCCTTCCCAAGTTTCGAGATGGGGGGCTGACGATCTTTCAGGCGGGCGGCGGCGCCGGCATGTTCTCGGCGGTCATCGGTGGCTGGGCCGCCGGCGAGATGGGCAGCTCGCCGGTGAGCCGGCCGATCGGCACCGCATCGCCGGCCACCCGATGACCTCCACCCCGACGATGCAACCAACGAGCGAGGAGCGATCACGATGACGTCGACCCCACCGGCCACCGGCGAACGGACCGTCCTCGACCCCACCGGGGAACGATCCGAGGCCACGCGTGAACTCAGCGAGCGGCCACCCTCGCTCGACGGGCTCACCGTCGGGTTGCTCGACATCTCCAAGGCACGGGGTGACGTGTTTCTCGACCGGGTCGAGCACGCCTTCGGCGAGCGGGGCGTCACCACCAGGCGCTACCACAAGCCGACCTTCACCAAACCGGCGCCCACCGACCTGCGGGCCCAGATCGCCCGGGAGTGCGGGGCGGTGGTCGAGGCGTTGGCCGATTGAGGCAGTTGCACGTCGTGCAGTGTGCACGACCTCGACGACCTGGAGCGCCGGGGCATTCCGTCGGTGTTCGTGGCCTCCTCGGAGTTCATCGATGCCGCCGACACCCAGCGGGCCGCCCTCGGCTCACCGGTGCGCGGCGTGTTCGTCCCCCACCCGATTCAGGACCGCACCGACGACGAGATGACCGCGCTGGCCGACGCCGCCGTCGAGGAACTGATCGCCGCTCTCACCGCGACCACCGCGTAGTCGCCACTCCCGCGTCAAGGAGCGGCCAGAGGCACTCCCCAACCAGGCGAGGCCAACCGGGAGAAACAGTGACGGTCACCAGATGCAGTTGATCCGCCGGTGCTCGGTGGCCCAGCTGCAAATTCTGGCGTCCTTGGTCAGCAGTGGGACACCGAGCGACTGGGCGGTGGCGACCAGGACGCGATCGACCGGGTCTCCGGGAAACTCGGGCAGCTCTCCCGCCGCCACCGCGATCGCGGGCGTGAGCGGCGCTTCTTCGGTGGCCTCCTGGGCAAGCACATCGTTGGCCCACGTGGCTGTCGGCCGGTCGAGCTCGATCCGACCTTTGGTCACCAACGTGGCGACCTCCCAGAACGAGATGGGGCTGATGAGCAGCCCGTCCGCATCCACCATCGCGCGGGCGGCGGGTTCGGACAGCAGGTCGGGGTCGGTGAACCACCACAGCAACGCATGGGTATCGACCAGCATCCGCTTAGACATCTGAGCTCCAAACTTCGCCGGTCGAGAACAGCTCGTCCTCGTCGGGTGACACGATGGTGACCGAGCCCTGGAGGTCGGCGGGTGGATCGATGGGCACCAGCTTGGCGACCGGGCGGCCGCGTTTGGTCACCACGACCTCCCGCCGGGTTTCGGCCACCTCGTCCAACAACGCAAGGCACTTGGCTTTGAACTCGCTGGCCCGGATCTCGGTGTTCATGCACCTACTCAACCATGGTCATTGACCATGGTCAACAAGACTCGGTCAGCGACCGGTTGGGGGTGGGCCGATATAGCGGGAGCTGGGACGGATCAGCTTTCCTGCAGCCGCCTGCTCCACGATGTGGGCGCACCAGCCGGCGGTGCGGCTGACGGCAAAAGTCGGGGTGAACATGTCGCGCGGCAACCCGGCGGTTTCCATCACCACCCCGGCGTAGAACTCCACGTTGCTCGGCAGCGGACGTCCGGGCTTCAGCTCGGCCAGTGTGACGAGGATCTCGGCCTCGATCGCCACCGCCCGCTCCACCAGCGGACCGCCCAAACGTTCGGCCACCTCCCGCAGCAGGCCCGACCGAGGGTCCGATGCCCGGTAGACGGCGTGGCCGAACCCCATGATCCTGCGCCCTGTTCCCACCTCCCCCCGCACCCAGTCGGCCGCCCGCTGCGGATCGCCGATCTGGTCGAGGGCGTCCAGCGCCCGGCTGGGCGCTCCACCGTGCAGGGGCCCGGCAAGCGCGCCGAGGGCGGCGCTGACGGCGTCGGCCACGTCGGCGCCGGTCGAGGCGACCACCCTTGCGGTAAAGGTCGAGGCGTTGAACCCGTGATCCAGCGTCAGTATCAGGTACTGCTCCACCGCCCGGGCGTCGACCGGCGTCGGCACCACGCCCGTGGTTTCGTACAGGTAGGACGCAGCGTGTCCAAGCGACGGGTCCGGCTCGACCGGCGGCTCGCCCCGACCTCGGCGGTTGAGGGCGGCCAGCACCGGTGCCACGATGGCGGCCAACCGCAGCGACTGCTCCCGACGGCCGTCATCGTCGAGGTCGATCACCGGTGCCAGGTTGAGCACCTGGCTGCTCGCCGACAGCACGGCCCGCAGCTTGGCCAGCGGCGGCGCGTCCATGGCGGCGACCACCTCGATCAGTGGCTTCAGGCCTTGCGGCACCCGTCGCTGCTCTGCCAGCGATCGCCGAAACTGCGCCAGTTCGTCCGCCGACGGCAGCCGGCCTTCCCGGATGAGCCACCACACCTCTTCGAAGCTGCGGGTGCGGGCCAACTCGATGGCGTCGTAAGCGCCGTAGTGGAAGTAGCCCTCATCGCCATGCACAGCGCCGATGGCGGTGTCGGCCGCCACCACACCGTGAAGGCCGGGGGGAACATCGATCAGTTGCTCGGTCATGAGGTCGAGTGTCACCCGGACCCGACCAGGAATCAACGTTGACTCGATCAACGTTGACCCGATCAACCGATCCGGTCAGGCTCGGGGGATGAGCACGTTGGTCAAGGCCGGCGAGGCCGCCCGCATCCTCGGGGTGTCCAAGGCCACCCTGTACGCCTACGTCAGCCGGGGCCGAGTCGGCCGCAGCACTGCAGCCGACGGACGCACCTCCCTGTTCGCCCTCGACGAGCTGGAGGCGCTCGCCGCTCGGGGCCGCCGGAGCGAGCAGGTGCCGAGGCCGACGATCGACGTCCAGATCACTTCGGCGATCACCGTCCTCGACGAATCCGGGGTGAGCATCCGGGGCCACGACCTGGGTGAACTGGTCGTCGACGGCCAGTTCGAGGACGTGGCCGAGCTGCTGTGGACCGGCGAGTGGTCGCCGGGCACCACGTGGCCGGCGGCCCATCGCGGCGACCTGGCACGGGTATCGGCCATGGCCGACTCGGCCCTGACGCCCATCCCCCGATTGGCGGTCGCCGCCCACGTCCTCGATGCCGCCCACCCAGGAGACGACGCCCCCACCGCCGCCCGGCGGTTGTTGGCCGTGGCGCCCGGAATGTGCGGCTCCCGGCGCACCAGGGGCCGGTACGCCCACCGGCTGGCTGGCGCGTGGCGCACCGACCCCAATTCCGAACTGGTGCATGCGGTCGACCTGGCGCTGTGCCTGCTGGCCGACCACGAGCTGGCCACCTCGACGCTTGCCGTGCGGGTCGCCGCGTCGGTGCGGGCCAGCCCGTATGGGGCGATCGCTGCGGGCCTGGCCACCGTCGACGGAGCCCTGCACGGCTCGGCCTCCCGCGAGGCCCACCGCTTCCTGGAGGAGTGCTCGGCCGACGGCCCCGCTGTCGTCGTCGCCCGCTCCCGCGACGGGCGCCGACGGGTGCCCGGGTTCGGGCACCCGATCTATCGCGGGCTCGACCCCCGATTCGCTTCGCTGCTCGCCGCCGTACGGCAGCTGGACACCACCGGCGAACGCATGGCCATCGTCGACGACGCCATCGCCACTGTTGGCCAAGCCATGCCCCAGCAACCCAACATCGACCTGGCTCTCGGCGCGCTCACCTGGGTGGCCGACCTCGATACCGACGTGCCCATCTTCGCCGTCGCCCGCATCGCCGGGTGGGCCGCCCACTACGCCGAGGAGCTCGACGAGCGGCCCGTCCGCTACCGGGGCCTCGCCCGGACCCCATGACGACCGCCGACCGGCATCCGGACGAGCCGCTTCGGCGGGAACTCTGCCGCTATCGCGCGCTCTACGACGCGATAGCGGCAGAGTTCCGGGAGTACACGCGATTCGGCGCAACTCCCCCCGTGGGGTAGGACCACGATATGGAATGGTGGAGCGCTCCGGGTGATGCGTTGGCCCGCCTGGCGTTCAGCCGGGCGCTCGCCGGCGTCTACCTGCTGGCGTTCCTCGCTGCGCTGAGACAGTTCCGACCGCTGCTGGGCGAGCGCGGCCTGATGCCGATCCCCCGCTACACCGCCTCCTCGCCGTTCGCTCGGTCGCCCAGCGTGTTCCACCTGCACTACAGCGACCGGTTCTTCGCCGCATGCTGCTGGGTGGGCATGGTGTTGGCCGGGCTGGCGGTGGTCGGAGTGGTCGACCGGGCGCCGCTCTGGGGCTGGATGATCATCTGGGCGGTGCTGTGGGCGCTGCAGCTCTCCATCCTCAACGTCGGCCAGCGCTGGTACTCCTTCGGGTGGGAGACGCTGCTGGCCGAGGCCGGGTTTCTCGCCATCCTTCTTGGACCCGCCGACGTGGCCCCTCCGCTGTTGATCATGTGGGCGCTGCGGTGGCTGCTGTTTCGGGTGGAGTTCGGCGCCGGCCTGGTGAAGATGCGCGGCGACCGATGCTGGCGAGACCTGACGTGCCTCGACTACCACCACGAAACCCAGCCGATGCCCAACCCGCTCAGTTGGCGCTTTCATCACCTGCCCACGCCCCTGCACCGGACGGAGGTGCTGGCCAACCACATCACCCAGCTGGTCGTCGTGTTCGGACTGTTTGCGCCCCAACCGTTCGCCACCGTCGCTGCGCTCGTCATGATCGTCACCCAGGGGTGGCTGATGCTCAGCGGCAACTTCGCGTGGCTCAACCTGTTGACCGCCACGCTGGCCCTGTCGGTGCTCGATGACCGGTTGCTCGCCTGGATCCTGCCGATCGACCGGCCGGTCGACCTGGCCAAGCCCGTGTGGCTGGGCGTGCTGGTCGCCGTGGTGGCGCTCGGCCTGGCGGTGCTCAGCTATCAGCCGATCCGCAACCTGGCCTCGAAGCGCCAAGCGATGAACGCCAGCTTTGATCCGCTGCGGTTGGTCAACACGTACGGGGCTTTTGGCAGCGTCACCAAGGAGCGTCGGGAGGTGATCCTCGAGGCGACCGACGATCCTCAACCCGGGCCCGACACCGTGTGGGTCGAATACCGGTTCAAAGCCAAGCCCGGCGACGTGACGCGACGGCCGCCGCAGTTTGCGCCGTACCACCTGCGGCTGGATTGGCTGATGTGGTTTGTCGCCATCTCACCCAACTACGGCGCCGGCTGGTTGCGGCCGCTGATGTCCCGCCTGGCCGCCAACGACGCCGGCGTGCAGTCGCTGCTGGCGTACTCCCCCTTCCCCGACGAGGGCCCCACCTACGTGCGGGCCCTCGTCTACCGCTACCGCTTCACCACCGCCGAGGAACGACGCTCGACCGGCGCCTGGTGGCATCGCACCTATCTGGGCGAACTGATCGGCCCGGTCAAAGGTGCGAGCTGATCGCTCGCTACTCGCCCCGATAGTCGCCGAAGCTCCAGAGGTTGCCTTCGGCGTCGGCCACCGTGCCGCCCCGACCCCCGTAGTCCTGGTCCTCCATCGTGCGGAACGCGGTGGCACCGGCGGCAAGCGCACGGTCGAACGCAGCGTCGGGGTCGGCGGTCACCACGTAGACGGCGCCGCAGCCGGTCGGGCGCTGCGAGAACTCGTTGGCCTCGCGGTTGGCGGTGCCCAACATGACGCCGCCACCCTCGGGCCAGCGCAGCTGGCTGTGTTCGATGACCGTCTCGTCGTGCTCGTTGGGCACCACGATCGACCTGGTGAACCCGACGGCGAGGAGAAACTCGATCGCCGCCGGCGCATCATCGTAGATCAAGGTGGGCCAGACCGTGCTCGACGGTTCGGTGGATGCTGGGTCGCTCGATGCGTTCATGGCCTCATCCTGGCGGCTTCGAAGTTCCGGGTCTTGAACAAATGGGATCGGTCGGCGGGCGCCGGGGTTGGCAGGGGCAGGTCAGCGACCCGGGATGGCGAGCATCACCAGCGTGTCGTCGCGCATCCACTGGGTTGGCGCCGCCCCGGCCAGCGCCTTCCACTCGCGGCTCAGGTGGGCCTGATCGGCGTAGCCGCAGGTCGCAGCCACGCTGGCCAGGGAGGGGCGCGTGGGTGCCTGCAGCAAGCCCTTGGCGTGTTCGAAGCGCAGCACCCGGCTCAGCACCTTGGGGGTGAGCCCGTACTGCGCCGCGAACCGCTGGGTGAGGTGGCGTCGGCTCCAGCCGACCCGGTCGGCCACGTCTCCTACCTGTGCCAGGCCCCGGCCCGCCACCAGCAGCGCCCAGGCGTGTTCCAGCTCGGACGGGATCTCGGCCTCGACGTTCAGCTCCCGCAGCAGGACGGCGTCGAGCGTCGTCCAGCGCTCCGCCCAGCCTCCGGCCTCGGAGAGGCGTTCGATGAGCTCGGCGGCAAACCGGGGCACCACCGTCTGCAGGTGCACCGCCGTCGAGCCCAACTCCGCCGCCGGCACTCCGAAAAGCGCCCCGGCGCCTCGAGGGGTCACGTCCAGCTGCACCCCGTGTTGGCTGCCGTCATGGCGAACGAGCGCCGGCGACGCATGCAACCCGGCCAGCATCGCCCAGTAGCGATCGCGCTGTTCGTGTTCGATCGTGGTGGTGACGTCCAGCGGCTCGTCGAAGGCGACGATGAACGTCAGGGACTTCGACGGCAGACCCATGTGGACGCCGGGCTCGGCACCCTCGATGCGGTAGCCGGTGTAGGTCGACACGTACGGGCGCAGCCGAGGGTGCGGTACCCCCGTCGCAAAGTCGTTGACCAGCGTCCCCACCCGGCCAGCCTACGACCCGATGCGCTTTCTGCGATGTCCCACGACGACGCTCCCGGCGAGAACAGCGATCACGACGAGGACCATCCCGGCGACGAGCCCTCTCGAACGGTCAATCCCGGTGTGACTCGCTGCGGACGTCGACGCTGCGACGGCAGCGACCGCTGCCAACGCGGCGGGCGGGGTCACGCCCACGCGTGACCATGGGATCGGCTCGACGGCCGGGACCCAACCGCTGGCGCGGGGCAGCTGCACCTCGCTGGCGGTGAAGTAGGCATAGCCGCCCCCCGACCAGGCCCCCCCCTCGGCCTGGGGCTCCGGCCTCGACGGCGCCACGCAGGGGGCTCCCTCCAGTGCCTCGGCCACGGACTCGTCCAAGGATCTGGTGAAGGCCAGCACCTGCTGGTAGGTCCGCACCAGGATGATGCTGCCGTCTGGCGAGATGTCAGCGGCGGTCACCAACGTGGAGGGAAGCGGTGCCACCGGGGTGGGCGCGTCCGCCTCCGGTGCGAGCACATCAAACACCCCGACCGTCTCCATTGCGACCGGGGTACCGGTGAGCAGTTGGTCGGCCTTGGCCGCGAGGACCGCCGACCGGCCGCTGACCTCCTTGGTGATGATGACCAGGTCGCCCGACCGCGGGTCGACGAGTAACGCTTCGGCGTCGGCAGGCCCGGTGTCGTAGCGCAGATCGATGGCCTCGGCGCCCTCGAGCGTGCCGTCGCCCGCCGGGACGACGTCCGGCTCGGGCACCCGGTACACCGTGAGGTGATCCCGAGCGGCGAGATTGTCGCCAATGTCGCCGATGTAGAGGTAGGAGCGGTCGCTGTCCGGCCCCGGACCGGCTGCGATGTCCTCCCAATCGACGGCCTCCGCCCCGGCGACCGCCCACCGCCCGATCGTCTCGCCGGCCTCGTTCATCGCCAACAGCCGGGGCACGTCGCCCGAATCGTTGTGGGCCCAGAGCATTCCTGGGAACGCCCGACTTGCGATGAGGCCGGAGAGCTCATCGAAGTCCTCAGCCTGGACAACCCCGGGGGGCGAGTCGAGTTCGAACCGATCGCAGGTGTCCTCAGAGGCGGACGCAGGACCGGCCGACGCTGCGCCGATGGCGACACCGATCACGACCGCTGCCACGCTCGCGAGGATCCGGCGCACCGCCGCTCGGGTCGTGCCCGCCGGGGTCAGGCCGCAACCGGTCGACCGGTCAGGCCGATGGCGGGTCCCGCCGATCATCAGATCGTCGACGCCCGAACGGGATCACCGCTCAAGTGCACGGCGTCACCGGTCGTCGACACCAGCCCTTCGGCCACCAGCTGTTCGAGGGCCTCGACCACCCGCAGGTCGTTCGTCGTCGGAAACGACACGGGCTCGGGGGCGAGGAGTGCGGCGGCGCGGGCAGCCAGGTCATCGCGCTGGGTCGGGCCGTCGGCGAGTACATCGAGCACCCGGCCCCGGGCCTCGCGCATCGACCCCTTGTACGAAGCCTGGCGCACCGACACCCCGGCCGACTTGGCCGCCGGATCGGGTTCGGGCCAACCGTCGAGCGCCCACCGGCACTCGGCCGCCAGCGGGCAGGGCTCGCACGATGGTGCACCCGGCCGGCACAGCAACGCCCCCAGGTCGAGCATCGCCTGGTTCCAGGCCCAGCCCTCCCCCTCCGGTACCCAGCGGTCGGCCTCGGCCTGGGCCTGCCGGGCACCGAGGCGAGCGCCGCCCACCCGGGCGAGGATGCGACCCGAGTTGGTGTCGACTATCCCGACGTCCGCCTCGTGGGCGAAGGCGAGAACGGCCCGGGCGGTGTAGGGCCCGATCCCGGGCAGCGCAAGCAGGCCATCGAGGGTGGACGGCAGTTCGCCGCCGAGTTTGGGGTCGGCCACCACCGCCTGGGCGCTGCGGTGCAGGTTGGCTGCCCGACGCGGGTAGCCCAACCCCTGCCAGGCGCGCAGCACCTCGGCCAACGGTGTGGTGGCCAGCGCGGTCGGCGTCGGCCAGCGCTCCAGAAAAGCGTGCCACCGGGGCACCACCCGGTCGACCTGGGTTTGTTGGGCCATCACCTCGGCCACCAACACGGCCCACGGGTCGCGTGTGTTGCGCCAGGGCAGCTCACGCCGGTGCAGCGCCCACCACCCCAGCACTCCGCTCTGGTCGACCGGTGGGGTCATGCCCGTAGGCGGCACCAGTAGATCTTGGTGTTGTAGGGGATCGTGATGCGGTCCAGGCCCCGGGTGTCGGGGTGGGTCGCAACCAGCTCGGCCACCTCGTCGAGCACGTGTTGGTGCCGGTCGGGCGGCAACGCCGCGATGAAGCTGGTCGATCGGGTGCGCTCGACGATCAGCTCGGGCGTCCCCGACTGTTCGTGGGGCACCGAGCGGTACTCGAGCGGCTCGAAGCTGCCCGACTCGGCCACCACGTCCTCCCACAGACGCTCGCGGTGGTCGGAGTACGGCCGGCCGCCTCCGAGTTCGGCCACCAGGTCGCCCCAGCGGTTCATCCAGTCGACGTCCTCGTCGCGGGCGTTCCACACCATCAACAACACGCCACCGGGCCGCAGCACCCGGGCGATCTCGGCCAGCGCTGGTTGGGGGTCGAACCAGTGGAACGCCTGGCCGACCGTGACCGCATCGACCGAGGCGTCCTCGAGCGGAAGGTCCTCGGCGGTGGCGTTGAGGATGCTCACGCTGGTGACCCCGGCCTTGTCCAGTTGCCGCTCGAGCTCCTCGCGCATGCTGAGCAACGGCTCGACGGCGGTCACGTAATAGCCGCTGTCGAGCAACTGACGGGTGAGGATGCCGGTGCCGGCGGCCAGGTCGCAGACGTGCGCGTCGGATGTCGGCGGCAGCAGGCCCATGAGGGTCTCCATCACCGCTGCGGGATAGGCCGGTCGCACTTTGGCGTAGGAGCCCGCCTGTCGGCCGAACCCCACCGCTGCGGCCGGTTCCACCCCGTCGCGGTGTAGGTCGTCGTCGTCCAACTCGGTGCTACCGGTTTTTTCGGTGCCGGTCACCCCAGTCCCCATCACCCGATCCTACGACGCCGCCCAACGTGGGTGGCCGGGATCGCAAGGCTTTCTTTGGCAGTCCTGCCCCGGGCAGGCCTTCGCTGACCTGGCGGCAGTCGCCGGGCGCTGGAAGAGGCTTTGCGTCTGGGAGAAAAAGGCTACCGCTCGGTAACATGGCGCCATGACCGACGTCGCCGCACCCCCCGTCACCCCCGACCTCACCGCCGCCGCTGCCGCCCTGGATGTTGGCCAGGCCGTCATCGACTCGGCCGTCGGCCGGTTGGCCGAGGACGGCATCGATGCCAACCAGGTGTTGGCCTACGACGTCGCCCACGCCGCCGCTGCGCTGATGTGCGGCCGGGGGCTGCTCGACTATGGCTCCAAGGGCGACGACGAGGGCCTGATTACCGCCGCGTTCATCGCCGATGCGCTGGCCGAGCTGGGTGCCAAGCTGTTCGGCCGGGAGGCCGAGTGGGGTGTCGCCCCCGATGCGCTCGACGGCGCCCGGGACTTCGTGGCCACCTACCGGGCAGCGGACTTCCTCGCCTCGCTGGCCAACACCGACGGCCCCCGCCACCTGGGCGACGACTTTGAGATGGTGCAGGACGCCTTTCGCCGGTTCGCCGAAGACAACATCATGCCGATCGCCGAGGAGATCCACCGCCACAACGGCGACATCCCCGAGGAGATCGTCACCGGCCTGGCCGAGATGGGTGCGTTCGGCCTGTCGATCCCCGAGGAATACGGCGGCTTCGCCTCCGGCGGCGCCTCGGACTACATCGCCATGGTCGTCGCCACCGAGGAGCTGTCCCGCGGCTCGCTGGGCGCCGGCGGCTCGCTGATCACCCGCCCCGAGATCCTCGCCCGGGCGCTCATCGCCGGCGGCACCGAGGAGCAGAAGCACGAGTGGCTGCCCAAGCTGGCCGCCGCCGAGGTCATGAACGCGGTCGCCGTCACCGAGCCCGACTACGGCTCCGACGTGGCCGGCGTGAAGGTCACCGCCACGCAGACCGACGGCGGTTGGCTGCTCAACGGCGTGAAAACCTGGTGCACCTACGGCGCCCGCGCCGACGTGCTGATGGTGCTCGCCCGCACCAACACCGATCGCTCGGTGGGCCACAGGGGCCTGTCGATGTTCATCGTGCCCAAGGAGCGC